>CBFDBF010000301.1:0-2208 GCA_965602975.1 uncultured Gammaproteobacteria bacterium
AGGCGCCGCGACCTACGTGCAGACACACCGTATAATACTTACGTACATACGGGGCTAACACCTACCCCGATCAGTAGTCCAGGAAGAGAGGCTATACTGGCAGTTCTCAACCCTCTAAAAGAGGATGATGCGCTCTATTTCGTAGCCAAGGGGGATGGTAGTGGCAGCCACTACTTTTCTGCTACGCTCAAGGAGCACAACAGGGCAGTGCGCAAGTATCAACTAAAGAGATAATGGTAAAATAGCATGAGTGTTACCAGAGGAAAATTTATCACCGTCGAAGGGATAGAGGGGGCTGGCAAGAGCAGCAACCTGGAGTTTGTACGGCAGATGCTAGAGGATTCTGGCCATGAGGTGTTGTTTACCCGTGAGCCTGGAGGTACTCCGCTCGGCGAGGAAATACGTCAGCTGCTGCTGGGACACAAACATACCGGAATGGCCGATGATACAGAGCTGTTGCTGATGTTTGCGGCTCGGGCAGAACATCTGGAACAGAAGATAAGACCGGCACTGGAGGCTGGTATCTGGGTGCTGTGTGACCGCTTTACTGACGCCTCTCACGCCTATCAGGGGGGAGGGCGAGGGATAGCCAAAGAGCGTATACAGGCACTAGAGGAGTGGACACAGCAAGGTCTGCGCCCAGATCTAACTCTGCTGCTTGACCTACCGGTAGAGGTTGGATTGGCGCGGGCGGGTAAACGCTCGGCTCCGGACCGTTTTGAGAAGGAGCGGCTCTCGTTTTTTGAGCAGGTACGCAGCAGCTACCTAGAGATAGCCTGGAGAGATGCCGGGCGGGTCAAGGTGGTCGATGCATCCCCAGCTCTCTACGCAGTACAACAGAGCATTGCAGAGCTACTACAAGAGTTCCTGGGTGTGCAAACCGATGGAGAGTAGCGCACTATTTCCTCTCTATCCTTGGCTAGAGGAGCGCTGGCAGCAGTTGCTAGAAGCTCGTAATGTCGGTCGTCTACCGCATGCGCTGATGTTCTCTGGCAGCCGGGGAGGGGGGAAACGCAGAATGGCGGATGCCTTAGCCGCCTCTCTACTCTGTACCGATGCAACTGTTAGTGGCCAGCCCTGTGAGCGCTGTCGTGGTTGCCAATTGCGTCTGGCAGGAACTCATCCAGATCTACAGTGCATAGCACCGGAAGAGGATAAGAAAACCATTAAGATAGATGCGATCCGTGAGTTTACTGGAAAAGAGGGATTAACCGCGCACTCCGGAGGATACAAGATTGTGCTCATAGAACCGGCAGATGCGATGACTGGTGGGGCGGCCAATAGTCTGCTCAAGACCTTAGAGGAGCCGGTAGAGTGGACTATAATCATCCTTATTACCACTAAACCGGAACGGCTACCGGCAACTATTCGCAGTCGCTGTCAACAGATCGGTTTTAGTGCGCCACCAAAGGATATCGCACTGCACTGGATACAGCAGCAGATAGGCGACAATAGCAGTAGCGAAACTCTGCTGCAACTGGCCGCCGGAGCACCAATTAGAGCAGTAGAGCTGGCTGACCAAGAGCTGATGCAGCACAGAACGAAGATGCTGGATGAGTTTGTCGCTCTGCTGGATGCTAAGGCCGAGCCGATTGCGGTTGCTGCAAATTGGGAAAAACTGGATCCAGAGATTTCTCTACAGTGGCTAAGTGGCTGGGTGATTGATATGCTGCGTCTGAAGATGGCGCCAGAGCCGCCCAATTTAATTAATCTAGAGCAGCGTGGTCGTTTGCAAGCTGTAGCAGAAAAGCTAGACTTAAAAGAGATGTATCGGTTGCTAGATAGGTTGTATGCGGCGCATAGAGCGTTAGGTAGCACACTCAACCTGCGTCTGTTACTGGAGGGTCTGTTGCTACAACTGGTAGAATCAAAAGCGGCTTAAAGATTATAGGATTACATATGTCAATGCATAAAATGCCTGGTGGCAGTCAGGGAATTCTCTCTCTGACCATAAAAAACAATAAAGCACTCTATGCTGCTTACATGCAGTTTGTGGAGAATGGCGGTCTGTTTATACCAACGAATAAAGAGTATAAGTTGGGGGATGAGGTGTTTATGCTGCTTACCTTGATGGATGAGAAAGAGCGCATACCAGTTGCCGGCAAGATTGTCTGGATAACCCCAAAAGGGGCTGAGGGTAACCGTGCCGCCGGTATTGGGGTGCAGTTTAGTGCCCAAGATGGTGGTATGGTTCGCGGTAAGATAGAG
>CBFDBF010000302.1:0-2199 GCA_965602975.1 uncultured Gammaproteobacteria bacterium
CTTCGTGGTTGCAGTGAGTTACAGTAGTGGATAGAGAGGTGGTTATAGAGGAGCGGTGGAGTTGACTGAATACCGGCAGCAGGTGGCGGTGCATACCAACAGCCTGCTACAGCGTGGATGCAGCCATTTTGGTGCCATTATGCCAGCGGTGGCGATAAGTTTTAATCTCACCGGCAGGACGGCCGGTATGGTGCGTTATACTCGAAACAGGACGATAGAGATCCGCTACAATGGGCAGCTGCTGCGGGAGAATAGAGAAGATTTTATCCTCCGTACGGTGCCGCACGAGGTGGCTCATGTGGTGACTAAGGTTGCATTTGGCGCTGGCTGTCGCCCGCATGGCGATGAGTGGCGCCAGGTGATGGCGTTTTTTGGGGCAGATAGCTCCCGCTGCCACTCCTACGACACCTCGCGCGCATCTACCCGACAGCTACAGCGTCACAGTTATATGTGTGGCTGTCGGCAGCACCAGTTGACCAGTATCCGGCACAACCGCATTGGCCGAGGGCAGGGTTATAACTGTCGCCAGTGTGGTGACTGACGAGTCCTACGCCATCACCATCACTCGCTACACCCAGCAGCAGGAGCATAGTGGTGAGTGAAACAGATGGTAAAAGAAATTTCTGGCTAGGCAACGGCCTGCTCGTGGCAGCCTTGGTTATGCTGCTGAATATGGGCGAACTATGGGAGCAGCTTGGGATAGTAGCTATGGTGCTGTGGGTTGTAGTGACTGGGCTGGGGGGGTATCTCTTGATGAACGATGGGGGCGACTCTTGATCTGTTGATGTTGGCGCAACAGCATAGGCTGTTGCACCTTAATTATCGCTTTTACTTTACCAAAAATGATCACCACAACTATGCGCTCCATCCTGGTGGGTAACAGTATTGACACATGAGTCGCCACACTCTGGGCAAGTTGCGCTACAATAATGAAGGACTAAGTGGGCTGCTTGATGAATTAGTTTGATTAGTTTGCGCATGATTATCTCCATATATATCAAGTTTATGTTAAATATTTAACGTAATAATAACCGATATTATTTCCAGTGCGTTCACCGTACAGACTAACCTTGTTTTGATGTAGTTGCCACTATTTATTGCATAATTATTCAAGTACTTGAGTCAGCTGTATTAGCTGCTCTAGCCTATTGAGCAGCTCTCAGGCGCACCACCATGGTTTTAAGTAGTCTGAGTTGTGTTTTTTGTTAAGTGTGTACTTTTATATACCATTTTGGTTTGATTCTTTTGAAATCTTTTCGCGTATTAGTTTTAAGAGGTTTTTTGGAGTCGAGAATATATTGTTCGGTACCATCTCGGACAAAAACAGCCCAATGCCAATATGGCCTTCCTCCTTCTAGGTGCCATTTTATTGAAAGTAGCGCACAGTTTGGAAGAAGCTCCCAGCTCTTAAATGGTTTTTCTTCTCTATCCGTGTCAATGCCGAATTTAGCCAACAAGTTGCGAACATACAGTGTGTCTGACCAAAGCATTTTATCTTCTGCATAAATGCCCATGCTGTTGGCAATCTTTTGAGCCTCTTTATAGGAGAGGCCTGCAATTGCTGCTGAACTAGCAATGCCGCACCCTGTTAACTCTTCTTGAACTACTGGCTTCATTTTATTTCTTTATTTTATATTAATAATTATGGTCGGATAGTAATTATTTCTAATATTTAGAGGATATTGTTCTCTGAGCAGGTTTTTTTATGCAATATTTTTCTCCATGGTAACGATATGAACTTCCTTGAAATCATTGGCCTGAAAGCATTTAGAAGCCTTGCGTGAAGTTACAGTGAAACCAATTCTTTCAAATATTTGCACGTTTCCGGTTTCTTCAATTGTAGCCATCTTTAATATTCGCTTGCCTGTCTCTTTAGCTACACTCTCTAAAGCTTTTAGTATATTTCGAGCCACTCCTTGATTACGAAACATAGGGTCAACAGCTAGCCCCTGAAAGTATATGCAATTACCTTCTGTCTTATATTCAACGATACCGACAACTCTGGAATTTTCAATAGCCACTAGCGATTCTAGCTTTTCAATAGACTTTTTAGACCTGCTTTCGGGTTGGTTGACAGGGCGATAAATCTTACGCAACTCTTCCGTTGCCAGAGATACAATTCTAGCAATTTCTTCTGAATCTATTGGTAATGCTTTGCGTATATCTAGCATCGTCCTCTTCTTTTTGCATGACGTTGCA
>CBFDBF010000303.1:0-2198 GCA_965602975.1 uncultured Gammaproteobacteria bacterium
ACTCTGCTTGGCGGCATTTCTGCGGGCGTTGATAATGTACAGGCGGAGGAGTCTGGGCTGTTGCCGGAGATTTTAGTTGAGTCGGTTCCGATCAGTGAACCAGAGGGCAAGACCCATGTGCCACCACATACAGTACAGAAGGGGCCAGCATCTGATAGTGGCGATCTACTGCGCAATGTTACTGGTATCTCTGGGGTGCGTATGGGTGGACACGGTATAGATCCGGTGATCCGTGGCCAGAGTCAGACCCGTCTTAATATCCTGCTCGATGGTGCCTATCTCCATGGTGGCTGTCCTAACCGTATGGATCCACCTACTGCCTACTCCCCCATCCACAGTTATGACAGCATTACCGTGATCAAAGGCTCCCAGACCGTGAGATATGGTGGTGGTGGTAGTGGTGGCTCTGTACTACTGGAGCGGAACCCCCCTACCTTTGCCGCAGGTGAGACGCTGCAGGCCGAAATCGGCTACAGTTACGACAGTAATCCCAATGCCGAGCAGATTTTTGCCGACCTTGCTGCCGGTAACAGTAGCGCGTTTGTCCGTGGCAACATGCACTATGGTGAGGCCGATAACTATGAGGATGGTGGCGGTAACGAGGTGCGTACCTCCTACCGAAAAAAGGGAGCTAATCTTACCTTTGGCCTCACTCCTGATGTCGACACCACCCTCCAGTTTACCGTTGAGGCTAATCGGGAGAGTGACGTACTCTATGCGGGTGCCAAGATGGATGCCCCCATGTCCGACAGCGACATGTACCGGTTTAAATTCGAGCGGAATGCCACTAGCGGCCCGTTTAGTACCGTTAAGGCAGAGCTATACCACACCAGCGTAGATCATTTGATGGACAACTACTCGCTGCGCACCCTTGTTGCCCCCGCACGGTTCCGCGCCCCAACGGAGTCTGTCACCTGGGGTGGTCGGTTGTTGGGCGATATTGCGCTTACTGAGGAGTCCACCTGGACCATTGGCATGGATCATCAGGACAATAACCGTAATGCTATCCTGAACAACGACACTGCCAGCACTGTCATGTCCCACATGTGGGCCGATGCTACTCTGAGCCAGACCGGGATATTCACCGAATATAGCAGCGAGCTGACCGCCGCAGACCGTCTTGATATGGGTCTGCGCTACGACCGGGTAGAGGCCGATCTAGGGAATCCGAATGCACCCGGCATGCGTACTCCCAACCAGATGTTTCAGCTCTACTACGGTACTACGGCAGAGGCGCAACGTGAGAATAATATCGGCGGCTTTATCCGGCTGAAACATACTCTTGATGGGAGCCCTGCCTACCTTTATATAGGTGCCAGCCGCAGCGTCCGTACCGCCGATGCTACTGAGCGTTATATGGCCAAGTTTCTCCCGGTTGCCACCAGTCGCTGGATCGGTAATCCTAACCTGGAGCCGGAGAAGCATCATCAGCTAGAGCTTGGGTTGGTCTTCGAGACGGCCGATATAAACATCTCCAGCTCCATCTACTACAATGATGTGGATGATTTTATCCTCTATGATCGTGCCCACGGGCAGGCGGGAATCCTGCTTGCTGATGGCGCACCCATCTACCGCAATATCGATGCGGAGCTATATGGTCTTGAGTTTGAACTGAACCGGCGTTGGGGTCACTGGAGCGCCGGGACAGCACTATCCTATGTCCACGCCCAGAATCTGAGCGACCATCGTCCCATCGCCCAGATGCCACCGCTGGAGGGGAGTGTTAGCCTTGATTACGCTAATGGCCCATGGAGTGCTGGCGGTATCGTTCGAGCGGCTGCCAGGCAGACCAGAGTAGATGATGATGCAGCCATCGGTAGTGGCCTCGATAGTGGCAAGACACCGGGCTGGGTAGTCCTTGATCTACACGCCGGTTACAAGATTAAAAAGTGGGGGCAGATCGAATTTGGCGTAAAAAACCTATTCGACAAAGAGTATGCCCAGCACTTGAACAAGGCCAGTGCTATCGACCCTGGAATTCAGGTCAATGAACCTGGACGCTCGGTGTGGCTCAGTCTGAACGCCAGGTTCTAATCTTGGCCTGATCTGGGGTGACGGTGGTTTTATACCTCCATCATGCTGGGTTTGCCCCGGCCTCCAGAGGTAGATATACAGGGTTATAGGCCCTATATCACAGCGAACAGCCACGGTTGGTTGTATTATCTTTCTGGACTTCTGACTGTGCCGGGATGATGGTG
>CBFDBF010000304.1:0-2198 GCA_965602975.1 uncultured Gammaproteobacteria bacterium
TGATATACCTTGCATGACCAGAGTGGATCTGGCCTTTGCACAGGCTGGTTTTCCATTTAAACTTGGCGAATTTCTTGCCACTGGCAAACCGGTTATTGCATCCAAAGTATCTGATGTCGAAAGATTTCTAGTCAACAAAGACAATGCTATGCTGGTTCATGCTGGTTCCAGTGAGGAGATATGCAAGGCGGCAGAGTTTCTTTTGGCCGATCCAGACTCTGCCAAGGCTATAGGCAAAAGAGGAAGAGAGGTGGCAAGCACATGCTTTAATAACAAACAGCAGGGAGATGCTCTGCTCGCCTTTCTTCACAGTTTATAGTCTGTAGATAATGCATGTAAAGGCGGAGTGTAGGTAAAGACCAATCATGGAGAAGAGAATAATATCAGCACACTGGGTACTTCGGTGATAAAGCAAGTAATCACTAACCTTCGCACACGCATGTCTAACAGCCGCCAAACAATACGGTCGGTTGTAGCGCTTATGAGTAGTAGTATAGCGACAGCGGTGTTGACCGCTATTGGCGGTCTTCTAGTGGCTCGTTTTCTTGGGCCTGAGATAACAGGGACATTTCGTGCATTCACCATTCCTCTGACATATCTCATCTTCCTGCATCTTGGAACATGGGACGGACTGTGGCGTCAAATTCCATATTACGTTGGTAAGGATAGGCCGGAACAGGTTGAGGAGATTGCCTCTGCAGCAGGGGCTTTTAATCTTTTTATCTCGATAATAGTCTCTATAGGGTTTGTCGGTTTAGCACTGTATAGCTTATCCCAACGAGATCTCTTCGGCCTATTTGGTTGGCTCTCACAAGCATTTGTCACCTGGCGTATTTTGTATGGTGGCTACCTTGCCTCAACCTACCGCACCCTACACCATTTTGTGGCCCTGGCTAGAATCCAGGTTGTTCAGGCGGTACTCTCTCTGGGGATGGTCTTCCTGCTACCTATCCTTGGGTTTTATGGACTCTGTGCACGCATGGCCTTACCTTCACTTTTGGCAGTCTCGCTCTACCATCGTTTCCGCCCACTCAAAGTAGACTATAAATTCCACCCAAAAGCACTATGGGAACTGATAAAGATAGGCCTGCCATTTAGCTTTTGGGGTAATCTGTATACATCCATCTGGTTTGCAACAGAGAGCGCCTTAGTACTATACCTTGGCGGCACCACCTCTCTGGGACTATTTTCTGTTGCAGTTGTTATTAGAGGCGCTATGAACTCTCTACCAATGTCTATATGGCAAGTTTTGACCCCTCGTGTTGTCACCTCTCATGCTCGGGATGGTAGTATACGTAAGGCCAATGATCGTATTATTTGGGTGACGTTAGGACTTACGATATCTATGATTGTTTTGGCTTATATTGGATCCATATTATTGGAAATATTGGTGCCATATTTTATTCCAAAATATATTGCCGGCATTTCATTAATGCAGATTTGTCTCTGGTTTGCCGTTGTCGAGGCCGCATTTTTACCACTTAATATCCTTTTTGCCACGGGCAGACCATGGCTCTATGGCCGTAGTGTTATTGCTGGTATTATTATTTTCCCTTTGGCTACGTATCTTCTAGTGCCAGTGGTTGGAGGGGTGCTTGCCGTCGTGGCAGGATCTCTGTTAGGACGTATTGCCAGAACCTTGGCGGCTTATGTGGATTTGGTTCTTCTTACCAAACAGGAAAAATTACCTGAGATACCGCTTAACTTGTGAAGCAGCTGTATGTTAGAAGGCGGTGGTAATGAATTATATTGTACAATATAACCGCATTTCCTGAATTCAACTCACTGCTGCCATGTTAGCTTTTAGTGAATCTGGCTTGAGTAACTATAGGTAATATATGGAATTGTGTAAAATATGAAAAATACATTGAGAGCCAAGTTTATCTTTATATTTTTGTACCCGCAGTATCCGGTTTTATAATGATTTGCTGGATACATAGTAACGTCCAGTATTATGGGCGCTGATTCACCGAGATAACAGTAGTTTAAACCATGAATAGCCATCTGAATACTAAATATCGCTCCTCTGCCTCCTATTTTCGTGAGAGTAATGGAAGATTGTCTATTATTGCCTTTTGTTTAGGTGTAGCAATAATTGCTACACCTGTCTTACTTGGGCGTTCATATACATTCTATTTTGTTGTTTTAGCTCTGTCTGGGTTCATGACCATGCTATGGAGGCAACATCCTCGTCCATG
>CBFDBF010000305.1:0-2190 GCA_965602975.1 uncultured Gammaproteobacteria bacterium
TATGTTTGATATAGGCTTCTTAGAGATTCTGATAGTAGGGCTGGTCGCTCTGCTGGTAGTTGGCCCTGAACGACTTCCAGGGCTGGCACATTCTGCCGGCAAATGGATCGGGAAGGGGCGCAGGATGATTGCCACAGTTAAGCTGGAGATCGATAAGGAGATCAAGGCGGAGGAGTTAAAGGAGATCATAGAGGAGCAGAAGAGTAAGCTGAATCCGCTGGAGGAGATTGTGGAGAAGGGCTCTGCCTCCATGGCGGTGCTTAAGAGTGAGATCGATTCTTTGGGTGAGTCCGATGATAAGGGATCCGGATCAGGTGGGTAGCGGCTCCACGGAGCAGCCGCTGGTCTCCCATCTGGTAGAGCTGCGGGATCGCCTCATGCGGGTGGTGATTGCAGTGGTGCTGGTGTTTGTTGGGCTGTTTCCGTTTGCTAACGATATATATCAGTTTGTCTCCAAGCCGCTGCTTGAGATCCTGCCCGAGGGGCATGCGATGATTGCCACTGGGGTCATATCCCCTTTTCTCGCCCCTTTTAAATTGAGTTTGGTAGTGGCCATCTTTATCGCCATACCCTATATCCTTTATCAACTCTGGTCCTTTGTCGCCCCTGGTCTCTATAAGCATGAGAAGCGGCTGCTACTGCCGATGGTCGGCTCTAGTGCCATGCTCTTCTATTTGGGTGCGGCCTTCGCCTACTTTGTAGTTTTCCCACTCGTCTTCTCTTTTATGTTGGCAACCACTCCTGATGGGGTGAATATGGCGCCGGACATAACCCAGTATCTGGAGTTTGTCCTGACCCTGTTTTTTGCCTTTGGACTCGCTTTCGAGGTGCCTATTGCCACCATAATATTGGTCTGGATGGGACTCACTACACCGGACAAGCTGATAGAGAAGCGCCCTTTTGTGATCGTTGGAGCATTCTGTGTAGGTATGCTGCTGACACCACCGGATGTGATCTCACAGACCTTGCTGGCTCTACCGATGTGGATACTGTTTGAGATTGGTGTGGTCTGCTCACGCCTGATTATGCGCGATCGTGCCAAACGTGAGGCAGCAGAGGAGCACCCTGTAGAGGCTGAGGTCACCCCAGACTCTACTGTAGATCCAGCAGCTCAAAGTGGTATAGATGCTATCGATGAGGAGCGTTACCAGCAGATGAGCGAGGATGAGCTGGATGCCGAGATGGCGGAGATAGATGAGGAGTTTGAGCAGATGGAGGTTGAGGAGGACGATCCTGTAGATGCAAAGTTGCGAGAGGTTAATCGGCTGCGCGATCAAGAGGATGAGGTGTCTGCGCGCAATCTGCTTTATGAGGTACTGGAGGAGGGGAGTGCGGAGCAGATTGTGGTTGCACGGAATATTCTGGAACAGCTGGATTAGTAATTGATCTCCTCATTTGGCTCTCGCAACATATCTGCCATATGACCAAGTTCTCGATCCAGTTCATCGCGTAGCCCTCGGCGGTCGATCAGTTTCTGTTGTGCTGCTGTTGGCAGGTCGCTTAGGCTAATTACATTTTTATTCATTAAAACCAGGATTAGATCCTCCATTACACGCGCCAGAGCCAAGTCTGACTCTATCCATTCGCTCTGATCTGGGCCATAGATAAAAGCCATGACCTCCGGGGAGTTGGCCTGTAGCTTCTCAGTGGCACCCTCTTCAGGCTGCTCAAATATGGCTGCTATCTCTCCACTCTCGTGCCTTCTTATATATGGCATAGCGCTATATCCTCAGGTAAACGGGTAAAAAGTCCGAGTCTACCAAGAGCATAGCAGTTGTGCGGCTAAACAGAGGGCTAAAACGGGATGAATAGAGGTCTCTAAAAACAACCCGCCCCCAGGATGGTAGCCAACCACAAGCAGTGAATTTGAAGTTCCAGAGGACGGGTTGCTTGATTTCAGTATAGTAGGTTCTAGCCCCATATCAGGGTAAATAATCCGGCTTAGGTCACAGTTTTGTAAACTTACAGCAGGACAGAGTAATCTAGCTCCTAATTATGCTCCTCTATACCAGAAAACAGTTGCAGGTATTTGGAGTAACCCTCGGTAGCCAGCTGCTCCTTGGGAATAAAACGGAGTGCAGCAGAGTTCATGCAGTAGCGCTTTCCTGTTGGGGCTGGACCATCATCGAACAGGTGCCCCAAGTGGGAGTCACCGACAGTGCTACGGATCTCTGTACGGCTGGTAAATAG
>CBFDBF010000306.1:0-2177 GCA_965602975.1 uncultured Gammaproteobacteria bacterium
ATAACCAATGGCCGCATCTTTCAGGCCAAGGGACACAGCTTCTCCTTACGAGAGTTGCTAGGTGGGGATACCGAGTGGGCAGATAACTTTGAGGAGGGTAGTTTTGCCACCATCTACCTCTCCCCCAGAGACTACCACCGCATCCATATACCGCTGGCTGGCAGCCTCAAGCAGATGCTGCATGTGCCGGGACGACTCTTCAGCGTCAGTCCAGCCACCACCAAGGCTATCCCCAATCTCTTCAGCCGTAACGAGCGGGTGGTCAATCTATTTGATACAACTGCCGGGCCTATGGCAGTTATCATGGTGGGGGCGATATTTGTCGCCAGTATGGACACTGTCTGGGCTGGAACCGTCGCCCCTAGTCAGCGTAGAGTACATAACTGGAGTTATGGCCAACCATCTGCTGCCACAACCAAACTAAAGAAAGGAGCCGAGATGGGGCGCTTTAATATGGGCTCAACCGTAATCCTCCTGTTTGGCAAAGATGCCATAGAGTGGACCGATGAGCTACAACCAGAGAGCAGTCTAAAGATGGGGCAGAAAATCGCTACAGTTACCGCATAAACCCAGCTCCACAACGACACATCACTCTCCAGCTAACCAAAACCAGTCATGCCGGGCTTTACCCGGCATACATTCAGTCGTTAATAAACCTGAATTTTGGATCAGCACAAAATGCTATCCGCAATGAGTCAGCTGTTTGCTGATAATCAGGACTTCCAGCCAGGTACAGTAGAAATCAACAAAACAGTAGTGACCGCTACATCTTATTAAAATAGCCCCGATAGTACGCCACAGCACTACTGCCATTGGCGATAACATCAAATATCTTCCAGCCGTTAGCAGCTCGATAGAAGCGAAACTTCATCCGCACCTGCCTACCACGCTGTGATGAAACCAGAACAGGCACCACAACCTCACCACTGCCAGGCTTGCCACGAGATCGATAGATATCAATCCGTGGAGTCGTATTGGCATAGGCACCAAGATTAGTAGCCAAGGCATCCAGAAACATTACACTCAGTTTGCGCCCAAACTCCATCTGCTCCTGCTCACTCATACCATTAAGCAGCCTGCCACCAGCCCATTGAGCCATATATTGAAAATCAAAAAACGGGGCTATCTCCCGATAAAGAAACGCCTTCGCATCCTCCTCGGACGGTGCCCCACCCCGTGACAGAAACCCCTGCAGACGATTCATACCCTGCCGCAAAATATCATCTGGCTGCGGCTCTGCCGGAGCAGATTGATCCCACTGCTGAGCTCCGTACTGTTGCTGCCCACCCTGCTGTTGTCTCTCCCCAGAGTAGCCGCGCTGCTGCCCGGAGCCGTAGTAGTAGGGGTTGGCCTGAGCAGTAACAGCCAACGCACACAGTAGTACAAACAGTATCCGCTTCATCTATATATCTCCTCTAATCTGTATAGCAACCATAGGCAAACTCTAGCAACAGCTTACCATGTAGCAACACTATAGTGCAGGGTCACTAATAACGTCCACCATACGACAAAACAGGCACATAGTTTGCATGTTTTTCACAGCATGAACGACATTTTACTTAACTTGCAAAACCGTACATAACAGATTGAATTCAGGAGACAATTTAATGGCACCCCTCAAATCTACATCTTTTGCAATCCTGATATCGTCAGCCTCTGTCTACCTGTTGGTTGGTTGTGCAGGTAGCGCCAACCATAAGGCTCTAAGCGAACATAGTGATAGAGACAGCAAGAGATCCTGCCACCAACTACAGAGTGAGCTAACACGAGCAGAGACAATCCTGGATGAAATCGAGCAGGACAAACAGGATATAAACGCCGCCGATGTTGTCGATGGGCTCTTCTGGTTTCCATTCAACCTACTGGTCAAAATAGAGAACTATGACCGCGCCACAGAGGCGGCATATCGTCGCATCGAACGGCTAGAAAACCTGAGAACAGAGCGCGGCTGTGGTGCACCCTCAACTAATGCCATGATGAGCCAAGAGCTGGACCAACTGCACCGGCAATACCTGGAGGGGAAATTGGCTGCCGATGAATACATTGCCGCCAAACAGCGAATTATTGACCAACACACTAAACCGTAGCTTACTGAGGAGCAGTCACCTATATGGACATAGGTGAGGGGCGTGAGCTTGCCTATAGGGGTATAGGTAGTAGGGCAACGCAGGAGCAGT
>CBFDBF010000307.1:0-2177 GCA_965602975.1 uncultured Gammaproteobacteria bacterium
ATACTCAACTGGTCTTTTGTGCGCGATGACCAGCCCCTGGCCGACACCTGTATGCAGATCGCACTGGCGCTGCGTAATGAGGTGATAGAGTTAGAGGCTGCCGGTATAAAGATAATCCAGATCGATGAGGCTGCACTGCGTGAAGGGCTGCCGCTACGCCAGCGGGCGTGGCAGCAGTATCTCGACTGGGCGGTACGCGCCTTTAGAGTAATGGCGTCTGGAGTCAAGGATACCACTCAGATCCATACCCACATGTGCTATGCAGAGTTCAACGATATATTGGAGGCGATCACCGCCATGGATGCAGATGTAATCACGATTGAAACCTCGCGCTCAGATATGGAGCTGCTGGATGCCTTTGAACATTTCGACTACCCCAATGAGATCGGCCCAGGGGTCTATGATATTCACTCCCCCAACGTGCCAGAGGTCAAACATATTGTCGACTTGATGCAGCAGGCCGCAAAACGAATTCCGGCGGAGCGACTCTGGATCAACCCCGACTGTGGTCTAAAAACTCGTGGCTGGCCAGAGGTCGAGCAGGCACTCAGCAATATGGTAAGTGCTGCCAACGTGCTAAGAGGCCTATAAAAAACCGAAGATGTAGTGCCAACAACCGCCTATATGATACGGTGAGAAGAGGGCTCCGACTCATCCTGCCGCGCCTCCTTCTCCAGCCTCTTACGAATACGGCGACGCTTTAGGCCAGATATATAGTCAACAAACAGCTTGCCATCTAGATGGTCGATCTCATGTTGGATACAGATTGCCAGCAGCCCTTCAGCCTCCAGCTCAAACAGATCGCCCTCCAGATCCTGCGCCTTCAGCTTGATCTTGGTTGCGCGTTTGACCAGCTCATAGATGCCTGGAACGGAGAGACACCCCTCCTCTGAGCGCTCCTCTCCCTCCTGCTCGAGGATCTCTGGGTTGATCAGACAGATAGGATTACTGCGATCTTCAGTGGTATCTATCACCACCACCCGCTGCTGCACATCAACCTGAATCGCCGCCAGACCGATGCCCGGCGCCTCATACATGGTGGCAAACATATCATCCACCAGAGCGGCAAGAGCGGCATCAAATATCTCGACCGGCTCTGCCAAATTCCGCAATCTGCTGTCTGGAAAGCGCAATACCTCTAAAATAGCCATAAGTTTTCCGCAAATTTGCTACCCAGATCATGCAGAGTAGGCAAATCTGGTGTAGTCTCATATTTAAAGTTATAGTGTAAAGACAGAAAAACAGGCTAACATTATGATCTAGCACTTGAAAAACTGTTTTTATCGCATTACATTTAGGGGTAACACACTCAATTCACGAATTGACTCAAGCCCCATTCGACAAATCGTACCGCAAAGGGATCGCCATGCCAAAAATCAGATACAAGCTCACCGGCTTCTTGCTGGGCCTGATCTTCTCCTGCTCCGCCCTCGCGGCTGAGGCCGATTCGGTCGCTCTTAATCCATCCCATCCAGATCGTTACACCGTAGTTAAAGGGGATACGCTGTGGGATATTGCCGGACAATTTCTACAAAGTCCATGGCGCTGGCCCGATGTATGGCACGTCAATCCACAGATTAAAAACCCCCATCTAATCTATCCTGGGGATATCATCGAGCTGGTCTATATCAACGGCAAGCCGCAACTGCGGATGTCACGTAGCAGTACGATCAAGCTCTCCCCCAAGGTGCGGATCTCTGCACTACCGCCATCCATACCGACCATCCCGATAGATGCTATCTACCCATTTCTCAACCGCCACCATGTGATCGACAAGGATGAGCTGGATGGGGCGCCATATGTAGTCGATTTTGCCACCGACCACCTGCTCGGCAGCAAAGATGTAACCATGTACGCACGCTCTATACATACAGACGAACACACCAAGTTTGAGATCGTCCGCCCCGGTGATCCCTACAAGGATGCAGATAGTGGTGAGATCCTTGGCTATGAGGCACTCCATATCGGTGGCGCCGATCTAAAACGTACCGGCGACCCAGCTACGCTGATACCGAACCGCTCCGAGCAGGAGATTCTGGTCGGGGACCGCCTGATAACGGTGGCCAAGAGCACTCCACTAACATCATTCCACCCCAAGGCACCAGACTCTGAGATCAGAGGCAGCATCATCGCAGTGCTCAATGGAGTGACCCAGATCGGGCAGCACAATGTGGTAG
>CBFDBF010000308.1:0-2157 GCA_965602975.1 uncultured Gammaproteobacteria bacterium
TGCGGCTGCAGATAGGGCGGTATCCTCTGGGATTGAGTCAGTGGATTCGGTGTCTGCTGTCAGATCTCCCTGCTCTGTCTCTACAGAGACTGTATTAGATTCTGAGACCTCTGCTGGAACTTGTTGCTCCATAGCCTCTGGTACAGCTATGCCGGCTCTCTCTACGGATGGGTCGGTGGTGGCACTCTCTACTACTGCCCCCTTTATTGGTGCTGTGGTTGGTTGTAGGTCTGTGTATACGAACCATGTCACTACAGCTAGTACAGCTACTGCCATGACCTTCAGAAGTAGGTTGAATACTCGTTTCATCGGTCTATCTCTAGTTGTTGGTATGGATATTTGCTAAGGAGAACAGGGGCAAGATCACATCCATACGGAATGGAAGGCAGATTCTAGTGTATGCTGTCAGGGAGCCTCTTATCCAGAGGCTCCCTAGGTTTTACAGCCTACTGTTTTGCTGGTGCTGCTGGTGCAGGAGGAGCTGCCTGCTGCGGGTAACCACCACCATAAGGGGCGTGTCCATAAGGTCCAGGAGCATAACCACCACCACCATAACCACCACCACCATAAGGGGCACCACCGCCATAACCATAAGGGGCACCACCGCCATAACCATAAGGGGCGTAGCCGCCACCATAGTAGGGCTGATTGTAGCCGTTGCCATAGCCACGACCATAGCCACGACCACTACCGTATCCAGAACCAGAACCAGAACCACGCATGGAGAAGTCCATGTCGCCCCAGCCGTCGCCCCAGCCATTACCATTTCCCCAGCCATTACCATTGCCGTTATTATTCCATGGACCCCACCATGCACTGGCAGAGAGTGGGAGAAGAGCTGCACCAACTACAACTGCTATTGCTACTGTTTTCTGAAACATTTTCATGATTGACCTCCTTCGGTCTTTAGCTTTCCGAGAAATAGCACACTAGGTACCATTTACCCCCAGTATGTACCTGTTTCCAGGATACGTATGAGAATTCCTGAGACTATTTTATTTTGATGGCTTGTTGCACCATCTTGTATATCCTCCTTCCAGTCTAACCATCATTTACGGCCATAGCAAGCCCCCGCCTGGATAACCCATAATGCCGGGATATGCTGGGCTGCCGGGATATCCGAGTGAACCTGGATAGAGAGGAGTGCCTGATTGTTGGAATAGCCCCGGATATAGTGGCATTACCGTATTGCCCTGAGGATAGGGGTAGGCTCCATAACCTGTTATAGGTAGGCTGGGAGCCATCAGTGGCGTATATATCTCATCCTCTGTCAGGGGCGCCCATGGGGAGTTGCGAGGAGTGCCCATACTGGAGCGTCTGCGTTCTCGGTTAGAGCGTCTCCAGCGGTAAAATTGATCTCTACTCTCTTGCCTGAATTTGGTGCCATAGCCATACTGTTTTGTATCGGCCCACGGGTTGTCAGTACCAGCCCTGATCTCTATTGATGGAGATGAGACCCAAGGGTTGCGCCGTTGTGGTGTCGGAATAGAGCCTCTGCGGTAATCTCTTTCGGTAGCATCACTCTGTTTAGATGGTGTGGTCGGGCTGTTTATATCTGGTGGCCAGTTGTCGGCAGGGTGACTGCTGCCGATCTCTGCGCCCCAATCGAAGGCGTGTAGATTAGATAGGGGCAGCATAGATAGCAGCAGTATCGAGAGCAGCGCCATGCGACGTCGTGTTCCGAGGTATGCTGGACAGTTATGCATGTGAATCTCCGCTAGTCATCTATCTCTATCGTCCCCAAGGGCGAGGAGCGGGTTGATATGGTGCGCCATAGGGCTGGCGATAGCCATAATTTGTTCCTCTCTCTTGTTGGTAATCCTTTGTTCCATATGGTGATGGCTCTCTTGGGTTTGTGGTTGCCTGGTTACCATATATCTGGGTGTGAGATGGGGCCGGAGGAGGAGGTGCGCCATACTGTGGTGGCATGGGCATTGGGGTATCTGCCCCCATCTGGCTGTTGGTTATTGGTGCTGTAGCTTGTGGCTGCTGCATATAGTCAGGCCGAGCTGGTCGCTGTTGTGGCATATGCTGTTGTGGTGGTAGCGGTTGGCGCTGCATCTCCATCTGGCTGTTGGCCATTGGTGCTGTAGCTTGTGGCTGCTGCATATAGTCAGGTTGAGCTGGTCGCTGTTGTGGCATACGCTGTTGTGGTGG
>CBFDBF010000309.1:0-2157 GCA_965602975.1 uncultured Gammaproteobacteria bacterium
GTAACTTTACCACCATCTCCGAGGGGTTGGAGCCGGATGAGCTCACTCGTATGATGAACGCCTATCTGACCCCGGTCACCGGCATTATCCACCGGCAGCAGGGGACGATCGATAAATATATAGGGGATGCGGTCATGGCGTTTTGGGGCGCACCTCTGCAGGATTTAGAGCACCCACGTAATGCAGTCATGGCAGCGCTGGAGATGAGTCGGCAGATGCATATAGTGCGGGCAGAGTTCCAGGCCAGAGGGTGGCCTCAGATGCATGTTGGTATCGGTATCCATACCGGCTTGATGAATGTAGGTAATATGGGTTCAGAGTTTCGCATGGCCTATACTGTATTGGGTGATGCGGTTAATCTTGGTTCGCGCCTGGAGGGTCTGACCAAGGCGTTTGGGGTGGAGATCATAGTCAGTGAGTCTACCCAGGTTTTAGTGCCAGATGTCCTGTTCCGCGAGTTGGGTGCAGTACGGGTAAAGGGACGAGATCATGCGGTCACAATCTATGAACCATTGGGGCTGAAGCAGGAGATTGACTCGACACTACAAGAGCCCCTCAATAGATATATAGAGGCGCTGGAGAGCTATCGTGGACGGGATTGGGATAGGGCGCGCCGGCTATTTAAACAGCTGCTACAGAGTGAACCCAAACAGAGGTTGTATCGACTATATCTGGAGCAGATAGAGCAGTGTTTAGAGCAGCCTCCGGGGGCTGATTGGGATGCTGTAATCACTTTTACGGAAAAATAGCACTGCTGCTGATATTTTTTGTAAGCTTTAAGCTGAGTTTTGAAATAACTTGCTGGACCCCGGGTCAAGCGAGGTATGACGGATTGTAGTTAACGGGACAGCAGTGGACAGAGAGGGTTAATAGTGGGACGGAATTCACGGTTTTACTGTGTTAGAGTGAACCCATACTATGGATCGGTATCGAATGAGAGTGGTTGGTAATTACCTTGGTGAAACTGAAGGAGTTAAGCTATGAACACTATGCTGCGTATATCCACCCTGCTTTTGATGGCTGTAGCAGTGGTGGTGCCAGTTACCTCCTATAGTGCTGAGGCGGCCACTCAGGATGGAGTTGGTCATGTGGTTCTCGGTAGCGGGCAGTTGGTTGCACGCGCCTCCAATGGTAGTGAACGGCGTCTACAGCGGCGCTCCCAGGTCTACCGGGGTGAGACTGTTGTAGTTGGTAGCAACTCCTTTGTGCAGATACGCTTCTCTGATGGTGGCCTGGTCTCTCTCCGCTCTGGCAGTGAATTTCGGATCGATAAGTACCAGTTTAGCGGCAAGGAGGATAGTAGTGAGAGCCTCATATTCAGCCTGTTGAAGGGTGGATTGCGCACCATCTCTGGCAGGATCGGTAAAGCCTATAGAGAGAGCTATCGGATGAACACCCCGGTAGCCACTATCGGTATCCGTGGTACCCACTATGGAGTGCGCTCCTGCCTGGGTGATTGTGGTGTTGGAGTGGCAGATGGCTGGTACATCGGAGTACTTGAGGGTTCGATCGTGTTCACCGTCGGTGGCAAGGAGTATATCTGCAACGCTGGCGAGTACTACTTTATACCTCTAAATGGCGGCCCACCGGTCAAGCAGGTGGCCAGAGGGGTGGTGTTTGGTGGTTTCTTCGATGGAGAGGGGCAGTCTGGCGACCCAGATGTGCAGGATCGGCACCGGCCGGGATACAGGGAGCCGGTAATTCCTGGGCCGAAGAGAGATACCATGGGCGGTGGGACTATAACCACCCCTGGCCCCACTAGCCCCATTAGCCCCTCAATCTCGGTAGGGCCGGTTGCTCCAACTGTCGTCCCTGTTGTTCCATGGAAATAGTAGTGGTGGTGCAGGAGCATATGCACAAAGAGCTGGAGATGGACAGAGATGTCCAGCGCTCCCTGCTAACGCCAGACCCGGAACCGTCGGCACCCATTCACGCCATCAACATACCGAGACGTAGTGCCTTTGGCGGCAGCCATCTGTTTTTCGGTAATTATCGCCCAAAATAAAGGAGTTAAGCTATGAACACTATACTGCGTATATCCACCCTGCTTGTGATGGCTTTAGTGCTGGTGGTGCCAGTTGCCTCTTATAGTGCTGAGGCGACCACTCAGGATGGAGTTGGTCATGTGGTTCTCGGTAGCGGGCAGTTGGTTGCACG
>CBFDBF010000310.1:0-2146 GCA_965602975.1 uncultured Gammaproteobacteria bacterium
GAATGCTTGATCAAACTCTACCGGTAGCAGATCTGGATCGGGAAAATAGCGGTAGTCGTTGGCCTCCTCCTTGGAGCGCATCGAGCGGGTCTCATCCCGATCAGCATCATAGAGGCGGGTCTCCTGCACTACTTTGCCACCAGATTCAAGCAGATCAATCTGCCGCTCTACCTCAAAATTGATCGCCCTCTCTATAAAGCGGAAGGAGTTTATATTCTTCAACTCAGCTCTGGTTCCAAGCTCCTCCTGCCCCAGAGGCCGTACCGATACATTGGCATCTACCCGGAAAGAGCCCTCCTGCATATTGCCATCACAGATACCGATATAGCGGACTATCTGATGGATCTTACGGGCGTAGGCCACCGCTTCAACAGCAGAGCTCATGTCTGGCTCGGAGACGATCTCCAGTAGCGGAGTGCCGGCACGATTCAGATCGACCCCGGTCATTCCCTGAAAATCTTCATGCAGTGACTTTCCTGCATCCTCCTCCAGATGCGCCCGGGTGACGCCGATAACCTTGCTCTCACCACTGTTCAAGGTTATCTCTACCTGACCCTCACCGACGATCGGCAGCTCATACTGACTAATCTGGTACCCCTTCGGCAGATCAGGATAGAAGTAGTTCTTACGGGCGAATACCGAGCGATAGCCCAGCTCGGCATCGACAGCCAGCCCAAACTTTACCGCCATCCGCACCACTTCACCATTGAGCACCGGTAGTACCCCGGGCAGTCCCAGATCGACCCCACAAGCCTGGCTGTTTGGCTCTGCGCCAAAGGCGGTGGAAGCGCCAGAGAATATCTTCGATCTAGTGGCGAGCTGGGCGTGAACCTCAAGCCCGATTACTGTTTCCCATTGCATCTATATGCTCTCTCAATTATGCGGCAAAACCATCTGGTATAGCCTGGTGAAAATCGCTCTCCTGCTGTAGGCGGTGCGCCACATTTAGCAGTTTCGCCTCGGTAAAATAGTTACCTATTATCTGCAGACCCACCGGCCTACCGGCCACCGGTGCCGCCGGAATGGAGATACCTGGCAGCCCTGCAAGGTTGGCAGCGATGGTGTAGATATCTGACAGATACATGGTAATAGGATCATCCAGCTTCTCACCGATACCAAATGCGGTAGTTGGGGTGGTCGGCCCCATGATTACGTCTACCTGCTTAAATGCGGTCTTGAAATCATCCGAAATAAGTTGGCGTAGCTGCTGCGCCTTTAGATAGTAGGCATCATAATATCCGGCTGAAAGCGCGTAAGTTCCAATCAATATACGTCGCTTAACTTCCGCTCCAAAACCCTCACTGCGTGACCGTTTATATAGATCCTTCAGATCTATAGGATCACTACAGCGATGTCCAAACCGTACCCCATCAAAACGCGCCAGATTGGAAGAGCACTCAGCCGGAGCCACTACATAATAGACTGGAACTGCCAGATGGGAGTTAGGCAGACTTATCTCCACCACCTCCGCCCCTAGCCGTTTGTACTCAGCAATCGCAGCATCTATAGAGTTGGCAACCTCCGCATCCAGCCCCTCACCAAAATACTCTTGTGGCAGACCGATCCGCAGACCAGTCAGATCATCATTCAGAGAGGCACTGTAGTCTGGCACCGGCTCATCCACACTGGTAGAGTCCAGCGCATCAAATCCAGCCATCACCTGCAGCATAGCGGCCGCATCTTCGGCGCTTCTGGTCATCGGGCCGGCCTGATCGAGACTGGAGGCGAAAGCGATCATGCCGTAGCGGGAGACCCTGCCGTAGGTTGGTTTCATCCCGGTCAGACCACATAGTGCCGCCGGCTGCCGGATAGAGCCGCCCGTATCGGTGCCAGTAGCAGCACTACAGAGTCTGGCCGCTACCGCTGCTGCCGAGCCACCAGAGGAGCCTCCCGGCACCAGCCCACTACCCCAGGGATTATTCACCGGCCCATACCAACTGGTCTCATTGGAGGAGCCCATGGCAAACTCGTCCATATTGCTCTTACCCAACATGACCACACCTGCCGCCTTAAGCCGCGCCACCACTGTGGCATCGTAGGGGGAGATAAAGTTATCCAGCATACGTGAGCCGCAGCTAGTCCGCACCCCAGAGGTGCAGAAGATATCCTTATGCACCAGCGGGATACCGGTCATCGCCCCACCATC
>CBFDBF010000311.1:0-2140 GCA_965602975.1 uncultured Gammaproteobacteria bacterium
TGACTATATTTGCTGATTGGTGCTGTGGCGGGTTGGTGTGCTGGGAACATCATGAAGGGTAGCGGTTTTGGTGTTGTCGGTAATATCGTAGTTGGTATAATCGGCGCCCTCCTCGGTGGGTTTCTGTTTGGGCTGCTCGGTATCTCGGCTGGTGGAATTATCGGCTCTCTTATTATGGCTACCGTCGGTGCCGTAGTGCTGCTTTGGTTGGCAAGCCTCATAAAGTAAGAGGCAGAAGGGGCTATCCTTCGGTTAGCCCCAGATTTTTCCAGATAGTAAGTGGTAGGTCGGACTGGTTCATCGTGTAGAAGTGGAGGCCGGGCGCGCCGATCTCCAATAGACGGCTGCATAGCTCTGTCACTACATCCAAGCTGTAGGCACGGGCGCCCTCTGGGTCATCTTCACCAAACTCCTCCATTCGTTGGTGTAGCCAGCGCGGTATTTCGGCACCACAGCTTTGAGAAAAGCGAGCTAGTTGAGGATAGTTATTGATCGGCATGATTCCTGGGGTGATCGGTATATCTAGCCCCAGTTTTTCACAGCTCTCGACAAAGCGTAGGTAGGAGTCAGCGTTATAGAAGTACTGGGTTATAGCGCTGTTGGCACCACTTTTTATCTTGCGGGCAAAATTCTGCAGATCATCTGTAGCGCTAGTTGCCTGGGGGTGGAATTCTGGATAGGCGGCCACTTCCAGATGGAATAGGTCGCCGGTCTCGGCGCGGATATACTCCACCAGCTCATTGGCGTAACGAAAATCTCCTGACTCTCCCATTCCAGATGGCATATCGCCACGCAGGGCGACCAAGTTGCGTATTCCCTGCTGCCGGTAGCGTTGCAGGATCTCCAGAACCTCCTCTCGGCGGGATCCTATGCAGGAGAGGTGGGGGGTGGTGGTGATCTCCTTACTCCGGAGCCAGTCGACAGTTTCGAAGGTGCGCTCCTGAGTGGAGCCACCGGCACCATAGGTCACGGAGAAGTAGGCTGGGTTTACCGTGGATAGCTCAGCCACCGTGAGGTGCAACTTCTCTACCCCCGCGTCAGTCTTGGGAGGGAATAGCTCAAAGCTGAATACCTTATCGAATTTTTCTTGTGATTGCATATGGTGTTATCACCTTTAGTAGCGATAGTGTTCCGGTTTGTACGGCCCGGCAACCGGCACCCCAATGTAGTCGGCCTGCTCTTGGGTCAGAACTGTCAGATGGGCGCCGATCTTCTCTAAGTGCAGCCGTGCCACCTCTTCATCCAGTTTTTTCGGCAGTATGTAGACTCCGAGTGGGTACTGATCTGTTCTGGTGAACAGCTCAATCTGCGCTAGCACCTGGTTGGTAAAAGAGTTGGACATCACAAAGCTGGGGTGGCCAGTGGCGCAGCCCAGATTCACCAGTCGTCCCTCAGCCAGCATGATTATCCGCTTGCCATCAGGGAAGATTATATGATCCACCTGTGGCTTGATATTCTCCCACTGGTACTGCTGTACTCCGGGGATATCTATCTCATTATCGAAGTGGCCGATGTTACAGACGATAGCCTGGTTCTTCATGGCAATCATATGGTCATGGGTGATGATATCTTTATTGCCGGTAGTGGTGACAAAGATATCTGCCTGGGGGGCGGCCTCCTCCATGGTTACCACTCTAAACCCCTCCATTGCCGCCTGTAGGGCGCAGATCGGATCGATTTCGGTAATCCAGACGGTGGCACCAAGGCCGCACAGGGACTGGGAAGAGCCCTTGCCAACATCACCGTAGCCACAGACTACGGCAATCTTGCCTGCGATCATAACATCGGTGGCGCGTTTGATTCCGTCTACCAGCGACTCACGGCAGCCGTATAGATTGTCGAACTTGGATTTGGTTACCGAGTCGTTGACGTTTATTGCAGGGAATAGCAGTTCACCCGCTTCCAGCATCTGGTAGAGACGGTGAACTCCGGTGGTGGTCTCTTCGGTAACTCCACGGATGGAGTCAGCCATCTTGTGGTAGCGTTGAGGATCCTCTTTTAGGCTGCGCTTGAGTACACTCAGGATCACCTTCCACTCATCTGGGTCATCTGTCTGTGGCTCTGGCACTGTTCCAGCATCGGCATACTCTACCCCTTTGTGTACCAGCAGGGTGGCATCACCACCATCATCCAGAATCAT
>CBFDBF010000312.1:0-2106 GCA_965602975.1 uncultured Gammaproteobacteria bacterium
AGGTCTCCTGAGGGTGTTATGTTGTTAACATGTGGTGTCATATGAACACCTCCCTTCGCTATGGGTCTGTCTTTTTATACTCAGCACTATTGTACTCTGCGTTTATAGCTGCTCCAGTTTTCGCAGGTTGGAATGCTGGTGGCGGAGAGCAGGAGAGCTCTATTGGATTAGTGCCTAATTTGGCTAATGGAAGAGATATATATGAGGTCTGTTCGGCCTGCCATATGCCTGAGGGGTGGGGTTTGGCAGATGGTAGCTATCCAGGACTAGCCGGTCAGCATAGATCTGTGATTATTAAGCAATTGACGGATATACGTGTACTCAATCGTGACAACCCATCTATGTATCCATTTGCCCTGACGCGTGAGATTGGTGGCTCACAATCCATTGCTGATGTGGCCGCATATATTCAGCAGTTACCTATGTCACCTGAGAATGGTTTAGGCTCAGGCGCCAATCTAGAGCTTGGCAAGAGGCTGTATAAGGATAACTGTGTAAAGTGTCATGGTGCCAACGGTGAGGGGAGTCAGGAGCAGTTCTATCCACGTATACATGGACAGCACTACCTATATCTACTGCGTCAATTTGAGTGGATTCGTGAGGGCAAAAGGCGTAATGCCAATGATGATATGGTGCAGCAGATCAATGGTTTCTCTCAGGAGGATATGGAGGCGGTAATAGACTATGTATCGCGTCTCCGTCCTGCAGATGAGCTATTGGCTGAGCCGGGTTGGTTAAACCCGGATTTTGACTAATCTGTGCTCTTACCAGGCAATGAACTAGTAGATCAGGTCATCGCTTTTGAATTTATGGGCCGGCTCTTCTCCCAATATATTGCGTAGCAGGCTATTCATAGTATTTGGGTCGTTATCAAAACCAACATGGGAGGTAGCAGCGGTCTGGGTTGGCTGTTCATGTGTCCCACTGCTACCATCGCTGTAGACAAATTTAAGTCTGCCTCTGGCCAGATTTTTTAGGCCACCACTGTATTTCTGCATGCCCAGGATCTCAGCTTTGGAGCTCTCTTCAAAGGAGTGGGATACCAGGTAGAGTAGAGACTTGCGATATATGGAGGCCACATTGTCATCTTTTTCCAGCCTCTTATTCAGGTTGTACACGCGCATCTGGTCTATGCCAATATCGGTGTTGCCTTTTAGGTGTGGTCGATAGTGGCTGTCGAATAGCTCCATTGTGGCGGCTGGTGCTAATAGATTGCAGCTATTGATGCGCAGCTCGGGTGCGATCTCCTTAATAGCTTGTAGTAGATAGGCCATTAGAATGCCGCCGGTACTGTGTCCTGCTAGATGGATGTTGAGAACCTTGTCTGCATCTGCATAGGCCTCAATAAATGCCTTGATCACGGCCAGACCAGCACCACCATCTTCAAATGGGCTACGAGCACCAGCCTTCATCTCCCGCCACAGGGCGCGCCCTGGTATATGGATTGCCTTCTCTATTAGCCAGTCGGTCCAGTCGGTGAGGCCACCAACACGCTCTTGGGTGTCACTATGTTTATTAGAGACCACATCCTTTATCTCCTCCATAATGCCGGTGTCGTACATAATGTGGTAGGGGTAGATGCCATTTTTCTTGAAGATATCACGCATTGCATGAATTCGGCTGGCTGAATCTTTGGGGCTGTTGAGGCCACCGTGGGCGTATAGCAGCAGGTGCTTGTATTTGCTTTTACTGGCAACCAGGTCGGCAGTTAGCCGAGTATCATACTCGTTACTCCAGTAGGTTCCATGCTTATGGAATTTACCGTCATCCAGATGTACAAAGTGCCCAGCAATTTGCGCCCGTACTGGTACGGCGACATGCCGCGGGGGGTCAGGTGGATTATTGGAGAACTTATGTAGCGGGGTGCTGAGCAGACTTTTGGTCGGCAGAGCCATGCGGAATACCCAGGCATCGCGGATATTCTCTTGCCAATCTTCATAGCTCCAGATGGCCAGACCATTATTTCCCCAGCTCTTGCCCCAAGAGTTCTGTACCCAGAAACCATCCGCAGTGTAGCCGACAATGGCAAAGGCATGACCACCAATCATTTCGGTCTGCTGTGTGATTATGCCGTCCTTGACCCGTCGTTTTTCCCAGCCCGTGTGT
>CBFDBF010000313.1:0-2100 GCA_965602975.1 uncultured Gammaproteobacteria bacterium
TGTCTGTCCCCCACCACCTCTATCCACTCCTGATCAGCAGCTATACCGGCCGAGTCCAACCGATCTTTCCAGGCCGCATCGACCAGAAACTTCTCTCCATGCAGGCTCTGAACGATACGAGAGATGGGGATCATTCTATATACTCTTAAGCGTAGGGTGATGGATCATCACGATTGGGCTGGGTGCGAAAACGGCGATGCACCCAGAAGTACTGCTCAGGATATGCCCGTACCCACCGCTCTACAATATCATTTATCCGCTGCGTATCGACCACTATATCGCCCGAAGGAAACCCCTCCAGCGGCGGTTCAAACTGGACATCATATCCATCCCCATCCTCCCTACGCACTACATGGTAGGGTACGACAGCCGCACCGGCCACCTTGGCCAGCCGTGCCGTTGCTGAGTTAGTAGAGGCGGTCTGCCCAAAGAACTTTACAAACAGTGCTTCACTACGTCTGCTGTTCTGATCCTGCGCATACCAGATCACCCGGTTCTGCCGCAGACTCCGCACCATATCCCTCACTCCACTACGAGGTATAGATCGCTCGAACCAGCGCATCCGGTGGGAGTATATAAACTCCTCCATCACCGGATTACTATGCGGTCGATACATGAAATAGCATGGCACCACTAACGATAAAGCTATAGCCCCAACCTCCAGTGAGCTAAAATGGGCGGCCAGTGCAATGACCCCTTTGCCCCGTGCCAATGCGTTTTTGATATGCTCTTCACCCTTGATGTGTGTCAGCTGCTGTAGTTCGCTCTCTGTTCCCCACCAGATAGTGGCAGACTCACATAGCATCCGCCCCAGGTTGCGAAAATTATGTTTAAGTAGTTCAGCCCGCTCCAGCTCACTCTTCTCAGGGAAACATATAGCAAGATTCCTCTCTGCAATATGCCGCCTACTGCCAGCAACCAGATATAGCAGACGACCCAGCAGAGAGCCGACCCCCATCATCCAGCGGTGTGGCAGCAGTCCGACCAACCATAACAGACCAACCCCTAGCCAGAATGGCCAGAGTCGAGGGGAGAGCTTAGATTGCCACTTTGGAGCGTGATGTTTGCTCATTTTGCCCCCCAACCTAACCCTCGACAATTTGCTCCCAGCATTGCCCTAGAACCTATGTCCATGTAGGCGTCCCCACCAGTGGACACAATAACCATCCCTTCCCCACAAGTGGGGGAGGCTAGGAGGGGGAGTCTAAAAAAACTATTTTGCAACACCAATACACCAACAAACTACTGCCGCATACGATTTTCAGGCACAAACTCAGACAGCAGGGTAAACAGAGACTCCTCACTATAATCTGCAACCGCCTGCTGAATAGCATCAAACTTCTGGCTCAGCTCATCCCAATCAACTATCCGATAACTGGCCAACAGTATCTTCTCATGAGGCGTAGATTGCAGCTCTTCTTGCGTATGAAAAAGCTCTTCATACAGCTTTTCGCCAGGCCTCAGTCCCGTATATGTAATCTCTACATCCTCACCTGGAATCTTGCCGGAGAGACGGATCATCTGTTCTGCGAGATAGTTGATCTTGACCGGCCTGCCCATATCCAGCACAAAGATCTCACCACCCTGCCCCAGCACAGCGGCTTGCATGATCAACTGGCTAGCCTCCGGTATGGTCATAAAATAGCGCTCCATATCCGGGTGGGTAACAGTAACCGGGCCACCACTCTCTATCTGCCTGCGGAACAGCGGCACTACACTACCGGCAGAGCCAAGGACATTACCAAACCGCACAGTGATAAAACTGGTCTTGGATATGGCATTGAGATTCTGACAAAATATCTCCGCCATCCGTTTGGTGGTTCCCATCACATTGGCCGGGTTTACTGCCTTGTCGGTAGAGATCAGAACAAACTCTCTTACCCCATGTCTATCAGCGGCCGTCGCCACGTTGCGTGTCCCCAACACATTGTTGTACACCGCCTCCCTAATCTGATGCTCTAGCAGAGGGACATGCTTATAGGCTGCAGCATGAAAGACAATCTGTGGCTGTAGCTCCATAAACACCCTCTCTATTGCAGTTGCATCACGCACATCCTGCAAGCGAGTCTCAATCTGCAAATCAGGATATTCACTGCGCAG
>CBFDBF010000314.1:0-2091 GCA_965602975.1 uncultured Gammaproteobacteria bacterium
TGACCGAACTGGCCACTAAAGATGACCGGGTCTGTGTACTAAATATCACTGGTGGTGAGAGCCGTACCGTAACCCCGGTTAGCCATGTCTACTCTGGTGGTAATATCGCCTGTGGTACCGCACCAGGTCGCAGCGGCTCCAAGATGAAGACCTCGATTGGGGATATTCCGGTCTACGACAATATCGCTGAGGCGGTAAAGGCTGGTCATGAATTCAACGTCGTGGTGGTCTACCTGCCGCCTGCCGGAGTACGTGATGGCGTGCTCGAAGCGGTACGAGTCACCCCCAATCTAAACAAGATTGTCATCCTTACCGAAAAGGTACCGGTGCGTGATGCTCGCGTCATCCGCGCCATTGGCCAGATGCACGGTATCGATATTTTTGGTGCCAACTGCCTCGGTCTAGCCGACTCCCACAACCATGTGCGGATTGGTGGTGCTCTTGGTGGCAGCGCCCCGGAGGAGTCACTCCTCCCAGGCTCCGTTGCCATCTACTCCAACTCTGGCAACTTCACCACCACCATAGCCGTCTATCTAGCTACCGCCGGCTGGGGCTCTACTGTCTCCTTCTCCTCCGGCAAGGATGTCTACATCCACTACTCTGCCCAGGAGTGGACCCACGCCTTCCATCGGGATGAGCGTTCCAAATCGGCCGTCATGTATATCGAGCCAGGTGGCTACTATGAACAAAACATCAGCTTCGATAAGCCGGTCGTCGCCTGTATCGTAGGACGCTGGAAGGCCAAGCTGACTAAGGCTTGTGGCCACGCTGGTGCCATCGCCGGTGCCGGTGACAACGCCATCGCCAAAGAGGAGTGGTTCATGCAGAAATTTGGGGTAGATGAGATCTTCACCCCAGACAACCCAGTCTGCACCGACAAGGGTGCCGTAGTGGTCAATATTGCCCACATCCCTGAGGCAATGACTGCGGTAATGGCCAAACAGAACGCCAAACCAGACTTTGATCCGGTCGGTGATCTCTCCCTAAAATGCTGGTTCAGCAATACCCAGGGTATCGATCTACCAGAGCATCTGAATCCACCGGTAGTAGAGGCCCTGGCTCCCTACAACGAGCAGATCGCCGGCCTGAGCGATCAGGTGGGTGCAATCTTCCCACGCCAGACCATGAAGGACGCCTCTGGCGCCTCCATGATGGATCCAAACAGCCAAGTGACAAAAGTACACGGTACCAGCGTACTAGACGCCTCCACCCACACCTTTGAGGAGAATCTGGTACAGAGCCTGATCCGGGAATATCCGGATGAGAACGGCATCAAGCTGGCCAACGTCGCCCTCAACGCCTTCATCAACCAGTCCGGCAGTGTCGGTCTGGCCGCTACTGACGCCTCACGTGAGGCTGGTAACAGCCCCAATACCGCCCTCTGCGCCGCCGTATCATTGATCGGTCCAGATAAGGTCGTAGTGTCACAACTGGCAGTCACCGCTATGCTGGAGCTATTCAAAAAATCTGGTATAGATGACCCAGCCGATAGCAGCGCGGACATCTCATCCCAGCTAGCAGCAGCCGATAGCGATCTCTTTGTCTCCGACAAGGATTGCGACCGTGGCAGTGACATGCTGGATGCCATCAAGGCGCGTGGAGCCAGCTCCATCTTCGTAAAATTTATAACCGAACTCGCCACCAAAAATGGAGGCCAGGTGAGAGGCCAGGTGGTACTGGCAGCCATAACCCTGCACCTGGCATGGAAGGCGCTGATGCGTAAACGCCTGTCTGCAACCACTATCAGCACCATGCCGTGGCACTTCCGAGTATTCAGCACCCTGATCGGCTCCGCCGCCAACGAGAAACAGCAGAGCAAGAAGAAGTTCTGTGATATCTCCAATAGCGAGCTGATGGAGAGCTGGAGCTTCAGTGAGACCGCCCATCTGGCGCTATTAGGGCACCGCCCGGATGATGAGGCACTATACGCCTTCTCCGTACTACTGGGACTAATCGTCTCCAACGGCCCCGGCACCATCTCTGCACAGGGTGCCAAGGGTGCAGTCGCTGCCGATGGCCCAGAGGCTCCAGAGCGGGTACAGGTCAATAAAGGCTATATCGGCTTCCTGACCCACACCGGTTACGCCCATG
>CBFDBF010000315.1:0-2081 GCA_965602975.1 uncultured Gammaproteobacteria bacterium
AGCAATCCCTACCATGCCGCTTACAGTAGTCCCTGGCTATACTCGCCTTCTCATATAGTTCCTCTAACAATTTCCTAGGCTGTGCAGCATCTTCCTGCGCCTCCAAAACCACCATACCAATGCTTGCCGTCAGTGCAACAAAATTATCTGCGCCCGCTAGAGGAATAGTGACCAACCGTTTCTGTATGCGACGAGCAAACTCTCTCGCGCCATCTTTCCCGGTATTTGGCAACAATAGCACAAAACCATCCCCACCAAGCCGTGCCAACATATCACCAATACGCACCTCTCCACGCAGCTCTTCAGCAGCCAGTCGCAGTATCTGGTCTCCAGCGCTATGCCCACAGCTATCATTGATAAACTTCAGGTGGTCAACATCTACTAGCAACATGGTCATCTGCTGTTGCGCGCGCAGCGCGTTAGCTAACAGCGGCATACCCTCCTCAAAGAAATAATATCGATTATATAAGCCGGTAAGATCATCAAATATAGACGGTTGCTCTTCATGTTGATCTCTAGCCTCAGACACCTTTAACGCCTGCTGTAGCTCACTGGTACGTTGACTCACCAGTTCGTCCATAGTATGTACTAAACGGTAGTTGCTTATGATCTGTCCAAGAATATTACTAAATAGCACCAACATATGCTGCTGCCACGGCTCAAAAAAATCTGGCTGGTGATGAGACACATTCAATACGCCCAATACCCTACCGCCAAAACTTATAGGAGAGGAGATAAGCGAACCATCCCCATGGAATATACTCTGTGACTCAAACGGTTTAAATCTTAAATCCATACTACAGTTGCTGCAGTACTGTATCTCCCCATCCCGGCAGGCGATACCCATAATTCCATCTCCAACCTGAAATTGCATACTCTCTACAGGACTCTGCGAAACCTCCATCTGGAGTGATCTAAGCTGCTCATCAATACCTGCGCCTACTGCACAAAAAAGCCTATCTTCATGCAGCAAAAAAACTGAACAAAACTCCAAGTCATAGTGCTCTATCAACGCCTGTAATGAGCGATAGAGTAGCTCTCTCTCAGTGACTTTATCCAAATCAAGCTGGGAGAGCCTGCGCAGTGCCGATAACGAATCAAGCAGAAGAATAAAACGATCCTGCAAATCAACCTTAACCATACTGTCATATATAGAGGGGTCATCACTCATAAATACGCCTAACTAAGATAGCAATCTTGAGAGCACATGAAGCTCTTCAGACTCTCCCATAAACCTCTCCTCTACCTTAGCCAAAACTTCTTTTTCCAGCCCTGCAACTTGCCGTAACACCTCCACTTGTTCCAGCGCCATACTCTCACCATCGCCATGCTGGCTACCAAGCCATGCAGATACTCCCTGGATGAGGCTCGCGTCATAGCTGTAACGTGGATCACACTCACCCGTTGCCAGAGAAGCTATACTCTGCGCCACTGCCGTAGGTAGATGCCAGCGCTGTGCCAACCACTCACCCGCCCCTATCCAGTCGATCCCTATCTGCTCCCGCTGTAACTCCTCTATGCTCTGATCTAACTCTAATGGCTGCTGTCGCAGAAGCTGAGCCAACTCTGTTGGAAACCCATGTGCCAAAACCAGCCAACCAATATTGTGAAGCAGACCGGATAGATAGATAGCATCTGGACTAGGGCGCTCATCAAAGGGAATATGGTTGGCCAGCATTCGTACCAATGTAGCGCAACCTATAGCGGTAAACCAATATACCGATAGATCAAAACCGGCACATCTAGCAGTCTTAAATACACTGCCGATAGAGACACTGACAGCGAGAGCTTTGACCGTATCTAGCCCCAACACCCGAATAATCGCCTCTTGTACCGAATTAACTGGCTGAGTCTGCCCAAAATAGGCAGAATTGGCGAGACCTACAATACGTGCAGATAGTCCTGGATCCTGACCTATAACCTTGGCCAGCTGCTCTATCTCTACATCTGGATCAGCTACCAGCTCCAGCAGACGGCTGGCGGTAATGGATAGTGGCGGTAGATGTTTTATCTCTAACATCTTATGCCCAATACTAGTTGGTTTCCCCAAACCCATAAAACGCCCCATAATCTGCTACTAG
>CBFDBF010000316.1:0-2076 GCA_965602975.1 uncultured Gammaproteobacteria bacterium
TGCCATCGGTATTGATATCCAGCTGTACACTGTCATAATAATCTGCCAGCCGGGTTTGAGTAACCAGCGCCCCATATACAGACTCCTGTAACGCCTCATAACTCCGCTCCAACGCATCGAGCTGGGGCTGGGATATATTCACTCTGGTGTAGAAATGAGGATCGGCCAAACTTCCACCTGTACCGCCAGAAGTAGCACTATGATCTATTGAGAGGATGTTTGCTGTTTCCGGCTCTGGTGCGGTGAAGGTTATAAACTCCTCACCATTAAACCGCTCTAGTACACTGATGATATTGAACCACTTCTGATAGGCAGCCAGATCTTGTGAGGTCATAGCCTGTTGCCAAAACTCCCTGGTGGAGGTCGGTGCACTGCTGGTGCTGCCACTAGTCCCTGACGTAACACCAAGACTTCCACCACTACTACCATTGCTACCACCACTTGACCACAGCTTTGCTACCTGATCCAGAGTTGGTGCTGCTATATCTCCAAATTGATAGATTACTACAAATTTTTGGTCCCAGGCGCGATCTGTCATACTCTGCATGCCACTGGTACCAGCCCAAGCCGCAAGCAGCCCATCCAGTTGCGCCAGTTGTGCATCTCTGGTGGTGGCACTGCTGTAACCGTTAAGGACGGTGGTCAAACCAGCGGAGTGTGCAGCCGCCTGCCGCAGGTTACGCACCGCACCCGAGCCATGCATATCGGGCAGCCCTTGATGGCTCTCTGGTATCTCCAGAGTATCGCTAAATTCGGTAAAAAAATTCGACCCTGACAGATCAAGACCGCCAGTCTCACCTATAATACCGCTCTCACCACTGCTGCCATCACTGCGTTCATAGCTGCTGGTGGCAGTTATGGTGTTGCCGTTCTGGTTGATGTTGGTGGCAGTTGCCTCGGTGGAGATGGAGACGATACCCATATCACTCAGGGTGTGCAGCTCATCCGCCTGACTGATGGCGTCCTGGTTGCTGTCCTGCCAGATACGCAGGTCGTTAAACACCGCATCGGTTGCATCTATCTTGCCATCACCATTACTATCCAGGTCGGCCAGAGCAGCATAGGCATCAGCGGCCAGCTCACCGCTGTTGAGCATGGTGTTATCCCCAAACAGCTCACGCCCGGAGTCGATAGTGCCGTTACCGTTGCGATCCAGTACCAGCATACCATCATCGGCTGATATCCAGCCGGTACCCTCTTTGATGCCGTCTGCATTGTGGTCAAACTTCTGCCCGCTCCAACCGCCCATGGCGATGGTCTCAACACCGTCGCCATCCAGATCAAGAACCAGTGGATCAACGCGGGGATGCCAGTTCTGGCCGAACTCGAATTCGGTGTCTACGTCGGGGTTAATCCAACTGTTGGGGTCGAGCCATTCGAAAAGGTCAATTAATGGATTATGAATAAACTCAAGGTATTTATCACCCAAAAATTCCTTGCACGACTCTGGGAGAATGGCATCCAATATCTCTCCAACCGCATAACCAAACAGAGTTGCCGCCACAATCAAACTTACACTTGCAGATCCAGCTATAATAACCGTCGCTATAACACCAGCAGTTATTACCTTGGTTATCACACTCCCTATTTTAGCAGCATCGCCACTGGAAACAGCGTCGTTAAGTTGTATTCCAGATGCCAAGCGATCAATTGGATCGGCAAGCTTACCCATGGTATTTAACGCATTCTTCAATGCAATCGTCTTTCCTTTTGCTAGCTCTGCATCAGATAAAGATTGTTTGATTTGTGATTTTAGGTCTGCATAGCCCTTCCTGATTGCATCTTGCAGCACTGGGTCTCCAGCACGTCTTGAGATTTGCCCTATTTCTAACTTTTGAGCACTTGTTAAATTCAATTCATGCGATAACGTTTTACTGGCTGCATTTTCTATTGCAGACTGGAATACCGCATCAGTCACATCCGTATTGGCAAAAAGCTTAAGCTCAGCAATTGCCATATCAACAGCAGTATTATCTGTATCCATTATTCTCTCCTTTATTTAATTGTAAAACGATTTAATAAAACCAATAGACGGACAGAGGACAGAAAACAAAACATAGCTACAGCAACCCAAAG
>CBFDBF010000317.1:0-2074 GCA_965602975.1 uncultured Gammaproteobacteria bacterium
AGCGGACTGACTATCTTTTTGTATATCAGTAAGGTTGTGATTGTCGTTTGGATCCTGATATTTGTAGCTCGATACTACGCCCTCCAGACCATCTACCTGAACCAGATTACCAGAAGTTAAGATATTGCTCTGACCATCATCCAGAGTGTCATGGGTATAAGTAACACTGCGGCCATTCTGGTCGCTGACGCTTTGCAAACGCCCAGTGGTGGCAGAGTAACTCAGGGTGAGCTGGTTGCCGGAAAGAGTGCCGTCGGCCAGACGCTCCTGAATACTCAACAACTGCCAGACCATGGCCACAGTAATAGGTGCGGCAGGATCAACCCCATGAGGAGAGGTACCAACCAGCGACTTGCGAGTGGAACTATAGCTATACTCTAGACGATTGCCGTGCCTATCCACCGCCGCTACCAGACGACCCTGGGCATCAAAATAGTCTTTGCTACCACTACGGTAGGTGAATATATAACTACCACCCTGCTCTTCAAGCGTACCGCGTAGTCCACCGGGCTCGACTACATAGGAACCACCGCTGTAAACCATCTTGCTACGACTACCACAGCCGTGGCGTAGTATCATGCTGTTGTCGGGGTATTCGTACAGACGTCGATTATGGTTGCTAGACCAACCATAACCCATGGGACTGTCGTAGCTGGATTGGCTATCATAACGACGGCCAAAACGGATAGGGTATTCACCCTTGATTACCATGTCGGTATATCTGGGCATCTCGGCACCAGTGTAATAGATGATAGGATTATTGCTGCTCTCGGTATCATCGCAACAGGGGGTTTCACAAGGTGGCTTTGGTGGTGGCTCTGGCGGTGGGTTGTTGGATGCGGAGTTGTCGTAACCCAAAGCAGAACCCATACCAAGCAACATTACCAATACAGCTATAATTGTAATAACCTTGCCTCCTGCCTGCATAAAACCACAGGTCGATATCAGCTTCCCTCTACTATTGCCCATCATCGTCCACCTTTATATTTTGCAGTGTTCGATACTGCTCCATCGCCTCTGCCGCCGCTACATCTTCGCCCCTTGAGGAGTAAACACTAGCTAACCCAAAATAACCGTAAGGTTCATCTGGATAGCTCTGAACCAAGGTTTGCAGATAGCCATCGGCAGCCTCCCAAGCATTGTTGATCAAGGCAATCTTGGACATCAAGATCAACCCCTCACGATGGTTGCTATCTTTAGCCAGAACCATCTGTGCCTGTTCGTATGCCTCAGGCATTTTGCCACGCAGTAACTGAATTTGACCCAAACGCGCCCTAGCATCTATATCTTCCGGTGCAGCACGTATAATACGGGTGAGATAGGTCGCCGCACTGCGATAGCGACCCTGTTCAATCGCCTGCTCCGCTTTCGCTGCATAGGCCGCTATATCCACCTCGGCACTTACCACAAGTGGCACTACCAGTAATGACAACCATAATACGATAACTCGCAGCAACCATTTCACTCTCATTTTTCCACCCCTGTGTTCAGCTTTATAGTGGCGCTTCCCATGCTGCCCTCATACCCGACTATATTGACCGTTAGATAGTGAATGCCAGGATTATGCTTAGTGCTATCCCACACATAGGTGGCAGGCAAAAAACCCATCTCGGTCTCACCCAAAAATAGACCGTCAACAAAAAACACCGGCTCAAACCGTTGCTTGAACAGAGCCGCATGGTGCACCTCGGCAACATCTATACGAATTGGCACCTGCCCCGCCACCCTAGCCGAACCAGATGCGTCTATCGGATAGTCATTGACCAGTTTCAGGGTAAGTGCCACATCGCGCCGCTCCTCAGCTGGCTGGTGGGCATAATCACGTGCCTGTACCGAGGTGGCATGCTGCGGTTGGCGCCGCTGCTCTTTCCAGGCCAGCTCCACCGGAACATCTATTGCGTTTGGATGCGGCAAAACGAATACTGTATTGCGCGGTAACTGAAAGGCGCTGGCACGCAGTTCCAGCTGTGGATGGGTTGCAATATTTAGTACCCGCGATACATCCCAACCATCCCACTCCATACTGTAGCGACCAGCTTGACGTGGCACCCAGTCCAGAATGGTATTGAGTAGA
>CBFDBF010000318.1:0-2057 GCA_965602975.1 uncultured Gammaproteobacteria bacterium
AACGCAATACCCTCTACCGTACATTTATTCTACATCGCAGGGAGTACTCCAATAGTAGTTTGCTACTGGAGTGTTTTAGTGCAGAGCATGGACGTTTTCCAGCTATAGCCAAAGGGGTTCGATCTAAACGAGGTGGGGGTGGCTCTATGTTGCAGCCATTTCAACTACTATTGATCCAGCTTGCTGGACGGGGAGAGGTCAAGACAGTAAACTCATTTGAGCAGGATGGAGAGGCTATAGCTTTAAATGGAAAGCCTCTATTCTGTGGTTTCTATCTAAATGAGCTGATGCAGTATCTTGTAGGGCGATCTGACCCTCATCCTAAGCTATTCAATATATATCATGATACGCTGCGACAACTCACTAATAGTAGCCGTATTGATATGGTGTTACGCTATTTTGAGATCAAACTGTTAGATGAGCTTGGGTATGGTCTGATGTTGGACGTAGAGGCTGATACAGGTATGCCTATAGAGCCGACAGAACTCTATAGTTATCAACTTGAACATGGGCCGGTTAATGTGATATCAGGCAACCCTGTTATCAGAGGAGAGACTCTGCTAGCACTATCTAGAAGAGAGCAACACCTAGATAACCAAGGCAGGCAGGAGGCGCGTAGAGTGATGCGGCATATAATGCATCACTATCTTGGTGGGCGTTCACTCAAAAGCCGTGAGCTATTCCAAACATAAAAAGAGTTGTATTAAAATGCATGATATGAATATAAAAACAGTGCTGCTTGGAGTCAATATTGACCATGTAGCCACTTTAAGGCAGGCGCGTGGTACTAGTTATCCTGATGTAGTAGAGGCGGCGGTAGTGGCAGAGCAGGCGGGGGCAGATGCTATAACTATCCATCTGCGGGAGGATCGTCGCCATATTCAACTGCGTGATGTAGAGCAGTTATCTGGTGTGCTACAGACACGGATGAATCTAGAGATGGCCGCAACTAGCGAGATGTTGGATATAGCCACTAGAGTCGAGCCACATGATTGCTGTTTGGTACCAGAGAAGCGTGAGGAGCTGACCACGGAGGGGGGGCTAGATGTTATAATCAACCTTGCCCATCTACAAGATTACTGTGCGGCACTCAAAGAGGTTGGAGTACGGGTCTCTTTATTTATAGATGCCGATTTAAAACAACTGGATGCTGCGAAACAGTCAGGGGCACCAGTTATAGAAATTCATACTGGCCACTATGCCGATGCGGCAACCGTAGAAGAGAGAGCGGCAGAACTATCTAAAATAAAACAGGCCGTTATACATGGAGAGGAGCTTGGTCTTCAGGTAAATGCCGGTCATGGTCTCGACTATCATAATGTACAGGATATATCAGCAATAGATGGAATTAGAGAGTTGAATATCGGCCACTCCATAGTATCACGGGCGATCTTTTCTGGTCTGCATTCGGCAGTAACAGAGATGAAAGGGCTGATCACTTAAGGAGCCTCTGATTGATGCCGTTTAGCCCCTCCCCCACAAGCCCAACTCTAACCTCTCTCGCAAGCGGGAAATGAATTAATTATAGGTTCCCTAAGGAAATTACGCATAACAGGGGAGGATACTTAAGTGGCTTCAATGTTCTCTATGTTAAACGAGATAAATTTATTGGGTTAGCCCTAGATCTTGCCGCATGCGCATTATCTAGTAAGCCTGACTTTAGTCTGACCTAGATTCTTTACATGAGAACGTAAGCAGACTCTCCACAGTATCTTCCAGTTGTATCAATAGATCAGCTACCAATTCATCTTGTTGCTTATTTAAGGCCTCTTCCAGCCGTTGCACAACATCATTCAGGGCAGGGACACCACAGACTGCACTAGAACCATGCATACGATGTACAGTTGCTATCAACTGATCCGCATTATTTATAGAGACGGACTTGCGGATCTCCTCCATCTGGATTGATCATCATTGTACCACTCATATGGAGGAATATGAGTTTTTTTCAAGAGAGCAACGGATTTTGGTTCAGGTATATACTCATCGTTAGTGTTATATTACTGAGTTTCTCGCTGCCAGCATGGAGCCAGGTGGTGACACACGGCCCTGTTGTC
>CBFDBF010000319.1:0-2039 GCA_965602975.1 uncultured Gammaproteobacteria bacterium
GAAGAGCAAACAGCTGAAGAGTCCACACCAGAGGCTGCGCCAGATGAAGAGGATCTCAACGGTAACAGCCAGGAGTTAGAGTTAGCGGAAAACCTCCCCTTCGATCTGCCGGACAACCTCCAACCGATTGAACCCTCTTCCAAGCAGGAGATACCATTAGATGAGATCACCCAGACCAAGCAACCAGTAAATCACAAAAGGAGGCTCTGGATAGTTGGCGCACTGCTACTGCTACTTATAGCCATCGGCCAGCTAACCTGGTTTAACCGTCAGGCCATGAGCAACCACCCAGAGGGGAGCCTGCTGGTAACTGCACTCTGCCAACTAATAGACTGCCAGCTGCCACCGCGACGCGCCCCAAAAGAGATAAAAGTAATACGCCGCTCCATATCTCTACACCCGGAGGTAGATAACACCCTGCAGATTAAGCTCACATTTGCCAACAAGGCCAGCTTTGTCCAACCCTACCCTATACTACAGATCAGCCTCTTCGCCAAAGATGAGAAGCTGGTAGTAAGGCGCCGCTTTCTCCCACCAGAGTATCTCTCACGCCCACTGGCAAGGGGGCTCACCCTACAACCTGCCGAGGCAGTAATGGTCAGCATGGCGGTCGAAGACCCAGGCAGTGGCGTGACCGGATTCAAGCTGGAGTTTTTCTAAATGGCGCCTGAGTCCGCATAAAACATCACAAAAACCACGTTTTTCTGGAAGTGACTGAAAACCAAGCAGAAAATATATTTGCATTTCAGTATTACGTAGTGTATGGTGAGTAGCGATGCAAGTTTTTCTATCAGTAGCGGTTTTGGTTGGTTACTCAAAAGCAGTACGATCCCCTCCGCATTATCCTTAGGATGAAACCTGCACGTTTAGTTGTTTAATGTTAATTTGTTATTATTAGAGGTAACCAGTATGGCTACAGGTACAGTAAAGTGGTTTAACGACAGCAAGGGCTTTGGTTTTATTGCCCCTTCCGACGGTAGTGATGACGTATTCGTCCATCACTCCGCAATCCAGGCCGAGGGCTTCAAGTCTCTGGCTGAAGGGCAGACCGTGACCTTTGACATCGAGCAAGGACCGAAAGGACCCAGCGCAGCGAATGTCGTGGCACAGTAAAGCCACTCCCTAAATTTTAGGGTTACGAAGCCCCGCTTTCGAGCGGGGCTTTGTCGTTACAGACCATATGAAATAGCTATATATGCAGATCGGCCCTCACAAATTGGATAACAACCTGATCGCTGCCCCGATGGCAGGGATCAGCGACCGGCCGTTCCGCCAGCTCTGCCGCAAGATGGGGGCTGGACTGGCAGTATCCGAGATGATCTCCTCCAACTCCGCCCTGCGCGCATCCAGCAAGACCATGCGCCGCTTGGATTTTAGTGGTGAACCGGGTCCGATTGCGGTGCAGATAATGGGCTCTGATCCGCAGATCATGGCTGAGGCGGCAGCGATAAATGTAGATTACGGGGCAGATATCATCGATATCAACATGGGCTGCCCAGCAAAAAAGGTCTGCAAGGTAGATGCTGGCTCCGCCCTGCTACGGGACGAGCTCAAGGTCGCCCAAATAATTGAGGCTGTAGTAGCGAGCAGCAGTGTTCCAGTAACTTTGAAGATCCGTACCGGTTGGGATCGTGCCAGCCGCAACGGTGTAGCCATCGCTAAAATCGCAGAGGAGTCAGGTATAAAGGCTCTAACGGTACATGGCCGTACTCGCGCCTGCGGCTTCTCAGGAGAGGCAGAGTACGAAACTATAAGCGCAATCCAGCAGGCCATATCCATACCGGTGATCGCCAATGGCGACATCGATAGCCCAGAAAAAGCAAAAAATGTCTTGGCAATTACCAGAGCAGCAGGCATCATGGTAGGCCGTGCTGCAAGAGGTCGTCCATGGGTATTTCGTGAGATTGCACACTACCTCACACATGGGGAAAAACTACCGCCCCCATCGACAGAGTGGATCCGCACTCTGCTGCTGGAGCACATGGATAATCTTTACAGCTTTTATGGGGAGCATCAGGGGATCAGGGTCGCACGCAAAC
>CBFDBF010000320.1:0-2025 GCA_965602975.1 uncultured Gammaproteobacteria bacterium
GGTTCTCCGCAAGGAGTTTCTCCCAGACGTTTCTCGCCGTTACCGCATCGCCAGCAACCTGAATACCTATCTGGAGCGGGAGGCACACCCCTACATCCACCTGGTGGATGGCGGTCTAGCGGACAATCTTGGCCTACGAGCCGTGATAGACTACATAGTGATTGAGGGTGGGCTCTGGAACACCCTGCGCAAATTCAATATGGAAGAGGCCAAGAGTATCGTACTGGTCTCGGTGAATGCCTCCGCCCTGCTGCCATCCAAATGGGAACAGTCAGCTGATACCCCAGACAGCATGGCAGTACTGGACGCGGCAACTACTACGCCTCTGGTCAACAATAATTTCGAGACCCTGGAGTATCTGCACAGCAACTTAGTAAATTGGCGCCGTGATATAAAAAGGCACAAATGTTCTGGCTCCAGCAAGTGTAAGCTACCAAAGCTCTACCATATCGATATCCGCCTTGAGGATATCTCCGACCCAATCCTGAAAGAGCGACTCACTTCGGTACCCACAGACTTCGTCTTGGAGCCGAACGTAGCTAAGGAGTTGATCGATGCGGGACATGAACTCTTGTACAACCATCCGGAATTCAAGCGTATGTTAAAAAATACCTCGGCTATCAAGCAACCTTAGGGTTAGCGCAGCAATAAATTCCCTATCGAGGCACCATAAAGGTGTGACAGAGTTCGGTGGAGATAGTGGCATCCGCTACTAATCAGACACTCATCCAAATGCACCCAAATAATGGTTGCTTTATGAGGTGGTTGTCAGATCTTGTCTGAACTACTTCAGCTAACATATGGAAGTACTGGTGGATGTCCGATTGGTTTTTATCGGTGTTTCGTCAAGATTTTTTATGTTTTAGACTACTGCCATAACCTAAAGCCCCCTTTGAAGGCGTGAATGTTGTTACCCAGGCGGCTTTTGGACGGTAGTGCTGTAAGCTTTGTAGCATTCCCTCCGCCGAGAACGATATAGTCTGGTAGCAGTGCGTCGGAGAGGATATTTACTACTGTAAATAGATTCTTGATCCATTTTTTCTTACCCGTTCTTTTTAGTCCTGCGCTACCTAGATAATCTTCAAATGAGAGCTCTTTTTTATATGGAAGATGGCCTAGTTCCATGGGAAAAACATGTCCCCCATCGATTAGCGTTGTACCCAGGCCGGTGCCTAGTCCTAAGAACAGCATTTTGCCGCCCTCGTAGCCACCAAGAGCCTGCATGGCAGCATCATTGATCATCTTTACCGGTAGGCCAAATGCAGCTGTGTAGTCAAACTCTACCCAATCACCCTGGGCCAGGTTAACCGGTTCACGCTCAGGTCGGTTGTTACGTACGGGGCCGGGAAAACCTATAGAGATTGCGTGATACTCCCAGTTTGAACATAGCTCTTGTACCCCCGCAACCATGCGCTGCGGTGTGAGTGTGTTGCCAGAGGAGAATTTTATTTTTTCGCTCTGTCCTGATGCCAGCATTTTTACATTGTTGCCGCCAATATCTACGGTAAGTATTTTGGTTGGTCTGTTCACTGTTTCAGTTCCATTGTTGTAGTAACAGGTTATTAGAAGCCGACTCCAACTCCAATACCACGATAACCTCCACTCCCCAAGCCGATGCCAAAGTTTACTCTGGGTTTGGTGCGTTGTGTATGCGGTTGCTGTTGTGGCCAGAGCATTAGCTTTTTGGTCGTCAATAGGGGGAACTGGTAACGAGCCTCTCCTACTCGCCCTCTGCGCAGACCGCTGAAGTTGCCTCTAACAGTTACCATACGACCTGGGGCGTACTCTAAAGGCTCCAGGTAGTCTGGCTGTTTTGCTATAAACCTCCCTCTGGACGGACGGTTTGTTATCGGACGACCAGAGCGATCCAGCGGAAGAGCCATGATCTCCAGGATAGTCTCTTGTTTTAGATTATGGATGCCTACAATCCTGCCTCCCCAGCGGACGCTGCTGCCTGCGGCCAACATGTCTGGTTGTTGGATTAGTTGAGCTGGAGTTGGTGCGTTCTGTTGGGTCGTATCACCC
>CBFDBF010000321.1:0-2012 GCA_965602975.1 uncultured Gammaproteobacteria bacterium
TCATCCCATCATTGACTGGAGTGGCACAGGCAGGCAGTGGCTTGGGCACCTTCTCCACCTCCACCAGACACATCCGGCAGTTGGCCGCTGTAGAGAGCTTCTGATGGTAGCAGAAACGGGGGATGTCGATACCAGCCTCATCGGTTATCTCGATGAGCATAGCACCGGGCCGCGCTTGCAGCTGCCGTCCATCTACCTCAATTGTTATAGTCTGCTCTTCAGACATTCATTACACTCTCTAACTTTGCTCGACCATGCACTTTTTATGGTCGATGTGATATTGAAACTCATCGCGAAAATGTTTCAGCATACCCTGTACCGGCATCACAGCCGCATCACCGAGGGCACAGATGGTGCGCCCGGCTATATTACTGCCTATATTCAGCAACAGATCCAGATCCTCCTGTCGCCCCTGTCCATTTTCGATCCGCCGCAGGATACGCCACATCCAACCTGTACCCTCACGGCACGGGGTACACTGCCCACAAGACTCTTCGTAGTAGAAGTAGGCCATACGCTCTAACAGCTTGACCATGCACTGGCTATCATCGATCACGATGACGGCACCAGAACCGAGCATAGAGCCAGCTCCAGCGATAGCATCATAGTCCATAGTCAGATCCATCATCTGTTCCCCTGGAATAACCGGTGAAGATGAACCACCAGGGATTACCGCCTTAAGCTTACGCCCATACTTAACCCCACCAACCAACTCCAGTAGATGGGAAAACGGGGTACCCATCGGCACCTCAAATACCCCCGGCTTGTTTACATTGCCAGAGATGGAGAAGAGCTTGGTACCGCCGCTATTCTCTACCCCAAGATTTTTGAACCACTCACCACCATTTTCCATGATGGGCGGAATGGCAGCAAAGGACTCGGTATTATTGATAATGGTTGGGCAACCATAGAGACCAACCTGAGCCGGGAATGGAGGCTTGAACCGCGGCTGCCCCTTCTTCCCCTAAATCGACTCCAGCAGTGCCGACTCCTCGCCACAGATATAGGCACCGGCACCAAGATGGGAATGAACATCATAATCAAAACCGGAACCTAGAATATCTTTACCCAAAAACCCGGCCTTGCGTGCATCCTCTAGCGCCGCCTCAAATCGTTCGTACGGCTCCCAAAACTCACCCCGAATATAGTTATAGCCCGCCCTGGCTCCGATAGCGTAACCAGCAATAATCATCCCCTCTACCACTTGATGGGGGTTGTACCGCAAGATATCACGATCCTTAAAGGTACCCGGCTCACCCTCATCCGAGTTACAGATAATGTATTTATCGATTGGGGTATCACGGTTGATAAAGCTCCACTTCAGCCCGGTAGGAAAACCAGCACCACCACGCCCGCGCAGCCCAGACTCCTTGACGATATTGACGATCTCTGTCGGCGCTATTCCATCCCTGAAGATCTTCTCCAACATGGCGTAACCACCACGGCTCCGGTACTGCTCTATCTCCCAGGGAGCATCCAGATCCATGTTTCTAAGAATGACTGCTTCGGCCATGCGGCTACTCCAACTCATCCAGTATCCGGTCAATCTGCTCGGGAGTCAGATTTTCGTGATACTGTTTATCAATCTGCATCGAGGGGCCGCCACCACAAGCACCCAGGCACTCCACCTCTTTTAAGGTGTAGCGACCATCTTCCGTACTCTCCCCTAACTTGATCCCCAACTTCTCTTCCAGATGACCCACCACTTTATCGGCACCATTGAGCATGCAGGATATATTGGTGCACATGCAGAGCTTATGCTTGCCTACCGGCTTATGCTCATACATAGAGTAAAAGGTAGCCACCTCATAAACTGCAATCGGTGGCATATCGAGATAAGAGGCAACCTGATCCATCAGCTCCGGAGTGAGCCAACCGCCGTTATCCTCCTGCACAATACGTAGTGCCTCCATCACCGCCGACTGCTGCCAACCATCTGGATATTTAGCGATCCAGTGATCTATATGCTGCCTGATCTCCGGAGTCAGCAACCTATCCTTGTCAGCTGTCTG
>CBFDBF010000322.1:0-1995 GCA_965602975.1 uncultured Gammaproteobacteria bacterium
TACTGGCCTACGTATTTTCAACTCTATTGAGCACCATAAGCTGGATATTATACGGGCAGCTTTCTGTGGTGGGGTGAGTCCATACCGTTATGTCTTCTCTATGGGGGCGCATCTGTTTCTATCAGCAGACCCAGGGGATGTGGCGCAGGCTCTGGAGGCGGGTATTGCGGCAGCTACTATTCTGCCATCTAAATCTAATAGTACTCCGGAGTCTGGTGCCCAACTGCGTATAGCATTTGATGGAGATGCAGTTATTTTCTCAGATGAGGCGGAGCAGGTCTTTAAGGCTGAAGGGTTAGATGCATTTGCTGCAAGTGAGAGAGCCGCAGCGCACAAGCCGCTATCAGGCGGGCCATTTAAGGAGTTTCTTTCGGTGCTACACCGTATTCAGGGGGAGTCTACTGTAGAGGTTTCACCGATTAGGACCGCACTGGTTACCGCGCGTTCAGCCCCCGCCCATGAGAGGGTGATTCGTACCTTGCGGGCGTGGAACATCCGTATTGATGAAGCCTTTTTTCTAGGTGGTATGGATAAGAGTGAGTTTCTTCGCTCCTTTGGCGCTGATATTTTTTTTGATGATCAGGCTGGTCACTGTGAGCGGGCTAGTCAGCATGTTCCAACTGGTCATGTACCACATGGGGTTGCTAACCGATAGCATATGTACCGAGTCTGTTACTGCGGGCTGAGTTTGAATTTTATAGTATTGGAGCCTGGTACATTATAGGTTCTGCCACTACTGTCTTGTTAATCAATATCTCTCATATCTGGTTTGGACCAGTATCGAGCAGGGTGCTGTTTTGACTTCCTTTTCACGCCTAGGCTTCCACTCCCAGCTAACGCCATTCACCTACATCCCTGTAGGCGTCCATCACTTTTGGGGGAGGGGCTAAACAGTATTGATCAGGGGTTCCTTAACGGGATAATAGTGACCATACTCACCCTTCTATACAGAATTAAAATCGTAAGCAATGTTTCGGGATGGTTTCTGCAGGAAGTGCCCCTGGATGTAATTCACTCCAACGGTCCATAGAACTGCGAGGCTATTGGCATCTTCGACCTCCATGGCGATGCTCTTTACATCATATGATTGAGCCAGCTGGTTTAGCTCATGCAGTTTGTCCTGCACCTCTTCGTTATTGGCTAGGCCGTGAGTGAATGAGTTGTCAATCTTAACGTAATCGACCGGCAGATGTTTGAGCATGGTCTCTGCTTTTGGATTACGACCAAATTGGTCGATAGCTAATTGACACCGTATTTTACTCAATCCATCAATTAGTTTTTTTGCGTCATTGGTATGGGCGCGGAGATCAGAGTCACGTATCTGGAATGTAAGCCAAGCCCCTTTTGCATTATTATCTCTTAGGCAGTCACATATCCAGAGTAGTAGTGATTCATCGGTAATGCCAGCAGCGGAGATGTTGATAAAAAACTTAACCTTGTGCCCTAGCTCCCGCTGTTTAGATAGCTCTTTGATTGAATTCTCTATAACCCAGCGGTCGATATCTGGCATTAGAGAGGCTTGCTCTGCCAAGTGGAGAAACTCTTTTGGTAGAATCTCCTCGTCATCTTCATTCAGCATCCTTATTAATACTGCATAGTTCTCTCTAGTATCTCCCTGTAGGCTAACAATTGGTTGATACAGCAGACGAAACCGATGATTTTCTATAGCGTTAGTAATCAGCTCTTGGGCAGCCACATCCTCTGTGCTCTCTACGCTATGCTCTGTTAAAGTTTCAATAGGAGTGGCGGTACTGCTCTTTGCCATGGAGCTTGCCACAGAGTCACTATATGAAGTGATGCCATCGCCTCCCTCATTACGTGTAAACTCACAGGCGTTATAGGCTTGGTTGAGCAGCTCCTGGCTATCATCTGTTGTAGCGTCGAGATAGCTGATACCAATACTGCAGGTAATGAGTCGTTTATCTGGTAGCTGCTCGGTATAACTGTGGTCGGTTATTGTTGTGCGTATTTTTTCAGCAAATTTATCGGTAACAC
>CBFDBF010000323.1:0-1991 GCA_965602975.1 uncultured Gammaproteobacteria bacterium
CCCGCTTGCGATTTTTTTTGCTTGTCATGTGTATTACATGATAACCCACTCTAATGGCAGGAAGAAAAATCCGGCTGATTATTTCTGTCCTATCTGAGAGAATATAGAGCTTACGCATAATCCCAGCCTCACTCAGACCTTCCAAGAGATATCTAATATGACACAAGCGAAAAATGGCGACAGAGTTAGGGTGCACTACACAGGCACCTTGGACGATGGCACTCAGTTTGATTCCTCAACCGGCGGTGACCCGCTGGAGGTGACCCTAGGTAATGGAGAGGTAATCCCAGGTTTTGAGCAGGGCATCGAAGGTATGCAGGTTGGAGACACTAAGACTATTAATATACCTTGCGCTGATGCCTATGGAGAACGTCACCAGGAGTTGGTGCATGTGGTTCCTAGGGAGCAGTTGCCGCAGGATGTTGAGCTTGAGATAGGGATGCAATTCCAGGTAGATGGTGGTGAAGCCCCCATGATTTTTACAGTGATGGAGGTGGCGCCGGAAAATGCCACCTTGGATGGTAACCACCCTATGGCTGGACATGATCTCAATTTCGAACTTGAGTTAGTGGATTTGTTTTCCTAATGATGCTTGTTTGAGTGAACGGTTGGCGCTATTAAGATTGGAAAATCTACTGTAGACGCCGTCTGATGCCTTCTGGTAACTGTAGAATGACTTATGCTTCTCCCTAATTATTACGGCGGTAGTCTCGTTAATCTTGTCTCTTCGATAGAGCAGGGGATGGGCTCCAGCTTTGATCTCTATGCACCAGCTACTGACCTGCCTGTATCTGAGTTGCGCCAGAGTAAGAATGTGATCTTGCTGGTGGTGGACGGCCTTGGATACGATTATCTGAGCAAAAATTGCGCAGGCAGTTATCTGCATTCCCATCTAAAGTCCAGTCTCACCTCGGTTTGCCCCTCCACCACATCGGCAGCGGTTCCGACCTTTTTGACCGGTGTGGCACCGCAACAGCACGGGTTTACCGGTTGGTTTACCTGGTTTCGAGAACTGGGCAATATCCTGGCGATTTTGCCTTTTCAGCCGCGTCATGGTGGCTGTAGTTTGGGTCAGATGGATTTTAATCCGGGGATGTTATCTGGGTGCCAGTCTATGTTTGAGCGTATCCATACCGGTAAGCATGTAGTAATGCCGGAGCGGATTGCCGAGTCTGATTTCAATGTGTCCTTTCATGATGGCGCCAGTATCTGGAAATATAGCGAACTCACAGATTTTTTTGGCGTGATCAAAAATGCTTCTACCAGTCAGAATGAACGTAACTATGTCTACGCCTACTGGCCAGAGTTTGATAGTACTGCCCACTCCAGGGGTGTCGCCAGCAAAGAGCTATCGCAACATTTTGCAGAGTTTGATGAGGCATTCGGCAGGTTTATTCAGAGTATGCAGGGCACCAATAGCAAGATCATAGTTACTGCTGATCACGGCTTTATAGATATTCCATCCAGCGGTGTCATGCAGATGAGTGATCACCCAGACCTGGTTAATACTTTGGTCTTGCCGCTATGCGGAGAGCAGCGTTTTGCATTTTGTTATGTGCATCCAGACAGGGTTGATCAATTTAAACAGTATGTGACAACAGAGCTGTCCCATGCAGTTGATCTACACAAAAGCTCAGACCTGATCGAGCAAGGCTGGTTTGGCTTGGGTGAACCTCATCCAGAGCTGGCATCTCGAGTGGGGCACTATGCTATGGTGATGAAGCCGGGTTATAAGATTAGAGATCGGGTGCTGGGAGAAAAACCAAAACGGCATATAGGAGTTCATGGCGGCATGACCCCTGAGGAGATGCGTGTACCTTTAATTGTTGTCGATTGCTGAAAATAGCTGGGTCGTCCTAAAGAGACTAAATAAGGAGTAGAAATGGAAACCATCATCTACCACAATCCACGTTGCAGTAAGAGCCGCGCAACCCTGGAGTTGATCAAAGGCGAAGGTGTTGATCCTGAGATTCAGGTCTACCTGGATACCC
>CBFDBF010000324.1:0-1982 GCA_965602975.1 uncultured Gammaproteobacteria bacterium
GGTTGAAGAGATGAGGCAACAGCATAGTGCTGCAAATACAAATGCAGAGATTCAATCACCTGCTGTAACTGCAAGTATAGAGGATGGCGCTACAAAAGAAGAGAAGGATTCAGCTGGCGGCATCATGGATTGGTTGAAGAAGAAGACTGGAGGAGACCCTGACTCCGCAAAAGTTGCGACTGCCGCAGAGGGGGAGGCTCCAAATGCCGGTTCCAGCTCTGTTGCAGCACCATCTCAACCAAGTATTAATCAGCACCCAATGCAACGTCATCAACAGCCACCTTTTGCCAGACAACCAGAGAGGCCACAAAGATCTGCTAGAAACAGGCCAGAGCCGTCTGAACGTATGGCTCCACCAACCCGTCAACGTCCAACACCTCCACCATGGGTTGAAGAGATGCGACAACAGCATAGTGCTGCGAATGCAGAGGCAGAGGCGCAAACAGCTGCTGTAACTGCAAGCACAGAAGAGGACGTTGCAACAGAAGAGAAAGAGGCAACAGGCGGGATCATGGATTGGTTGAAGAAGAAGACTGGAGGAGACCCTGACTCCGCAAAAGTTGAGACTGCCACAGAGGGGGAGGCTCCAGATGCCGGTTCCAGCTCTGTTGCAGCACCATCTCAACCAAGTATTAATCAACACCCAATGCAACGTCATCAACAGCCACCTTTTGCCAGACGGCCAGAGGGACCACAGAGAGCTGCTATAAATAGGCCGGAGCCATCTGAGCGTATGGCGCCGCCAACGCGTCAACGCCCGACACCTCCACCATGGGTTGAAGAGATGCGACAACGGCATGGATATGCTGCAGAGGATATGGAAGCTGCCGCCAGTGGTGATTCTAAGAGCCAACCTGCTACTACCGCACAACAAGGAGGCATAGTGCCCTCTCCTTGGCAGCCGCGGTATGCACCACCGCCACCGCCTAACTACGGTGGTGGATATAGGGGATATGCTCCACCTACACCACAACCAAATGCAGGTGGTTACGTCTATCCAGGAGAAGCAAACCGGTACCCAGGATACCAGTATCGTGGCCCAGCTCCGCAGTATAACGGTGGATACCCCTATCCAACACCTCACAGGCAGCCGTATCCAGCTCAGCCTGCACCTACAAGATAAACAGCAGCATTTATCTGACTAAAGCCCGACCTATCAGGAGTAGATTTATCCTGATAGGTCGGGTTCTACTTAGTAGTAACCAGACAAACTAGTTAATTGGTATATGGTAGATCTTTAGGCAGCGGGGGCAGGGGACAATCGAGCAGGGCAGAGAGCGCCCGCAGCAGCTCCATTTCACTGGCTGTCACCTTCTTATCGGCTGCAACAGCGGCTGCACACGCTTTTAGTATTTGTGGCTTTAGCAGCGGCTTGAGTTTTGCTAGTTTATGTACCGCTCTATCTAGTTCGGCAAGCGAAACCTGCGTAGCCGGTAACAGCTCTAATTGCATATCGTCCAGCTGCTCTACCGCTGCTTGAAATGCCTGTTGCTGGCCATCTTCTTGGGTAGCTTGTGAAATATAGCTAAACAGTACAGCACACTCTCTGTTTAAATTTTTTATCTGGCCATATTTACCCGAATAGCTGTATCTGCGCTCAAAATCAAGATCCAGGTTATATACTACAATCTTATGCAGCGCCCACTCAAACATACTGACATGTCTGTCGGCCTGAATAAGGATGTTTATATTCTTTTTAAATCGCTGATACTGATCAGGGGATAGCTGCCGCAGGGCAGGCATGGCCATATCTATAAGAGGCAGGCGAAATCTATGCTCAAGTTTGTGTACCGCCTGTACTAGAGAGAGGGTCTGTTTGAATACGATACTATCTGCTTTCTTAGAGATTAGACGCAACTGGTGAACCGCATCTCCTCTATCTTGATCCATAAGCAGAGCGTAGATGATTGCGCGTGAGTCATGCGGCTCACGTACCGCATTTTTCACATCTTCTGGCAGTTGTTGCAGCAGCTCAACTGCAG
>CBFDBF010000325.1:0-1978 GCA_965602975.1 uncultured Gammaproteobacteria bacterium
TTATCGAGAGTAATGCATGAGCAAGAGACGAGGGTTACTCTCCTGTAGGGCTGCTGTCCCGCATACTCTCAAGCCGACTATCTACCGGTGCCGGTTCCACCGCTTTCTGGTTTGGTGCCTCAATCGGATCTCCATAAGTTTTCCCCATATCTGGTAGCGTCTCCAGTGGGTCGCTGCTCTCTTCGACCGGTGCAGCAGTTGGTACTGGTTTATCTTCAGCTGCACTGATATCTCTCTCTGTCACCATCTCCTCTCCCGCCTCTTCTGGTGTTACCGGATCTCTGAGCTGAGGTTCATCCCCGCCGAGTCCAACCGTATCAGCTGCTTTGCTAAAGAGGCTCTTCTCTCTATCTTTATAGTCGGGTACGGTGTGGATCAGGCTCTCCTGCTCGGTCAGTGGGTCGGCAACCGATTTGGGGCGGTAGTCACCCTCGATACGCACTAGCCGGTCATCTTGAAAGAAGAGGGCGATCCGCTCCTTGGTCTGGGGGTCGCCATCGCTCTTCATGGTGTAGAGGTAGTCCCAGCGATCTTGGTGGAATACATCTACCAGCAGCGGGGTTCCCAGGATGAATTTGACCTGATGTTTACTCATCTCTGGCTGTAGTTGGTTGACCTGCTCTTGAGTTACTACATTACCTTGCTGGATGGTTGGACGGTAGACCCCAGGGATTGTGTGGGTGGAACATCCAGCAATCAGCAGGGTTGTAATGAGTGACAGAAGTGTGAAAAGCTTATACATGGTGATCAATCCGAGTTAAATTCAGGGTATAATCATACCGCAATTATGGTGAAAAATGTTGGCTAGGAGAGAGAACGTGCAAGATCAACAGATACGCAGAGCTGGACTTAAGGTGACCGTGCCCCGTCTGAAGATCTTGAATATTCTGGAGCAGAATAGTGATCAACATCTGAGTGCTGAGGATGTGTATAAGTTGCTGTTGAAAAATGATGAGGAGGTTGGGCTGGCGACGGTTTATCGGGTATTGACCCAGTTTGAAGCGGCCGGTCTACTCAAACGGCACAATTTTGAGGGTGGTTTTGCAGTATTTGAGCTGGATCAGGGGGAGCACCATGACCATATTCTCTGTGTCAATTGTGGCCGACTAGAGGAGTTTGTGGATGATTCGATAGAGGAGCGGCAGCAGAAGATCGCTAAAAAGATGGGATTTATTATCGACGATCACACCCTGGTTATATATGGGCGTTGCGATAACTCTGAGTGTAAGGGGAAGCGGTAGTCTTAGCCTTTGGTAGTAACCATCTCTCTGGCGTGCGCCAGGGTCTGCGCAGTAATTTTTAGCCCCCCCAGCATCCGGGCGATCTCTTCGATACGTCCATCCTCATGTAGTGTGGTGATCTCTGTCTGCATGGCTCCTTGTTGTTTACCCTTGGTAATCTGTAGATGGTGGTGCCCCTGGGCTGCCACCTGTGGCAGATGGGTGACGCAGAGCACCTGCCGATGCTTACCCAGTTGATGCAGGAGCTGACCTACGATCTCGGCAACGCCACCACCGATACCGACATCCACCTCATCAAATATCAGGATAGGCACCCCGGAACAGCGTACGGTGGCGACCTGAATGGCAAGGCTGATACGCGATAATTCGCCCCCAGATGCCACCTTGGTGAGCGGTTTTGCCGGATGCCCAGGGTTGGCGCTTACCAGAAACTCTACTCGATTCAGGCCGTGGGATGTGGCTCTATCTTCTTCCAGGGTCTCTATTTCGATCTCAAACTCTCCACCGGGCATACCGAGGTTCTGGATCCCTGTGGTGACCTCCTGTTGTAGCTTGGTGGCTGCACTACGGCGTTTTGTGTCTAGCTCCTGGGCCAGCTCCAGGTAGTTTGAGCTTAGGGCTGCCACCTTATGTTCCAGGGTCTCCAGATCGGCTCCTGCATGCTCCAGGGAGTCCAGTTCAGCCTCCAGCCTGGTCAGTAGTTGTGGCAGTTCACGCCCCTTGCAGTGGTGTTTCCG
>CBFDBF010000326.1:0-1977 GCA_965602975.1 uncultured Gammaproteobacteria bacterium
AATAGCATCATACCTACCAGGCTCCCGAACCCCCTCTTTACTATCGGGACGCAGTATCTGTAACAGCCAACCGATGCCATAACCAGCTGCCGAGGCGAGTACTGCCGGACTATCATCCACCAACAGAGTACGCTCTTTACGAAACGGCTCCACCTCCTGTAGCCGCTCCCAAAAACCAAGCGCCTCTTTGGGTAGCCCCAGATCGTGCGCACAGACCACCGCATCGAGCTCTCCTCCAAGTTGCGTACGCTCCATCTTAAGCGCCAGAGAGCGCTGATGGGCATTAGTCACCAGTACCGTACGCTTACCCCGCTGGCGCATCAGCCGTAGAAAATCTACCACATGTGGATGCACCGCAATCAGGTGATCCAGCTCCTCCTTCAACAGCGCTATGTCCAACCCTAACTCTCTGCTCCAGTGATCTACGCTGTACCACTCCAGAGTCCCCTCAATATCTTCATACCGAGAGAGCAGCTCTCTACGTGCCAACTCGAATGAAATACCTCTAGCCTCTGCATACCGTAACGGTACATGCTCCAGCCAGAAATGACTATCAAAGTGCAGATCGAGCAGGGTGCCATCCATATCCAAAAGGACATGTTCAACTTGGCTTATATCCAAAACCCCTCCGGCAGACAGTGTGCAAACCATATATAATCTCAGGAAACTATCATGGTAGAGAGTTTATGCCAAAAAAACCCGCTGTTCTGGCACGCCGCCAACTGGTCGATACGGGAGTATTTCGGGTCGAAGAGATGGACCTTAAATTTGCCAATGGCGCAGAACGCAAATATCAGCGCATAGTCGGCTCACCACAAGGCGCTGTTCTGGCAGTACCACTGCTGGACCGAGAGACTGTCCTCCTTATACGAGAATATGCTGCCGGCATGGATCGCTACGAACTGGCCTTTCCCAAGGGGCATATAGAGCCGGGAGAAGATCCGATCACAGCAGCCGACCGAGAGCTGCAAGAGGAGATTGGCTACGCCGCCAACCACCTGGAGCAGATCGCATCATTCACCATCGCCCCCGGCTATCTCGGCCACACCACCCATATAGTGTTGGCAACTGAACTCTACCCTCAACAGCTAGAGGGAGATGAACCAGAATCGATTGAGGTTGTCCCATGGAAGATAGCGGCTCATAATGCACTGCTTGAGCACCAGGATTTCACCGAAGCGCGTTCCATCGCTGCACTATATATGGTACGCGATTTACTGCTAAAGGGTTAAACGGACACAACACCATGAATAACGACAAACCATCCATTGAAGCACTCATAGAGGCCGCCAAAGAGGCTGGCGGGGCCATTATGAACGTCTATGAAACCGATTTTACTGTACAGGAGAAGAGCGATCAGTCGCCACTGACTGCAGCCGATCTAGCCGCTCACCACCTCATAATCGGCTCTCTGGAACAGCTAACCCCGGATATACCAATACTATCTGAAGAGTCATCAGATATCACACTTGAACAGCGCCGCAGCTGGAGCCGCTACTGGCTGATAGATCCACTCGATGGCACTAGAGAGTTTGTTAAACGTAACGGTGAGTTCACTGTCAATATCGCCCTGATCGAAGATGGCCAGCCGACAATCGGCATAGTCTATGTACCGGTTACAGGGGTTGTCTATTATGGTGACAGAGATATTGGTGCCTTTCGCCAACTTCCCGGTGCCGAGCGGGAGCAGATATCCGCCTGCTCTAACAAACGCCATCCAGTCAAAGTAGCTGGCAGCCGCTCCCACGCCGGGGATGGCCTTAAGAGTTATCTTTCCAATCTAGGAGAGCATGAGATCATCAGCATGGGGAGTTCACTAAAACTCTGCCTGGTAGCGGAGGGTAGTGCCGATATATATCCCCGCATCGGCCCCACCTCAGAGTGGGATACCGCCGCTGCACAAGCAGTAGTGGAGGCGGCTGGTGGACGAGTTACTGACACCCAGATGCAGCCTCTACGCTACAACAGCAAAGAGTC
>CBFDBF010000327.1:0-1937 GCA_965602975.1 uncultured Gammaproteobacteria bacterium
GCAGATGAGAAGCGGAGTCGGCGCCCGCATGATCATGTAGTCGGCGTGCTCCAGCTTCGCTTTTTTCAGCATATGCCCAATGATGTCGTGGCTCTTGCCGCGTATCTGCTGTAGGTCATGTAGCTGTTTTCTTGTCCGGTGTAGTCTGGTTGCGACCAAGCCGTAGCTGTTCTCCAGCATATTGCTAACTTCGGCAGTTATATTCTCCTGTACGATCTGCTGTCTAGCATCCAGGATGTTGGTGGCTAGATACTCCTCCAAGGCTATCAATTCGCTCTTCTCTAGCAGCTTTTTATCTTTGCGTACCTTTGCCAGCAGACCCTTCTGGGCGGATATTGGAAACACACAATCTCTGCTGATACCTAGAACCTTGGCCGTTGAATCGGTCTGCTGTTTGATGGTGGCAGCGATCTTGCTGGAGTCCAGCATCTCATCCCATAGGGTGTCTATTTTATTCAATACCACCATTAATCCACGTTGTCGGCTGCTATGGAATCCCTTGATATGGTGCTGCCAGATCTCCAGGTCGGTGCGGGTAACTCCAGTATCTGCAGCCAGCACGAATAGTACGGATTGAGCCGTGGGTAGCATGTTTAGGGTTAGCTCTGGCTCGCTACCTAGTGCGTTGAGACCTGGTGTATCGAGGATGGTCAAGCCCTGTTTTAGCAGTGGGTGAGGGAAGCTGATGAGGGCGTGACGCCAGCGTGGTATATCGACATGGGTAGTCTGCTGTAGCGGCTCTAGATGTTCGTCTGGGTTGTACATGCCCAGTCTAACGGCCTCCTCCAGGGTGACTCTGCGGGTCTGCACTACCTCCTGTAGCGTATCCTCCACCCGTGAGGCGGAGGAGAGATCTAGCGGGTAGTTTACCCACTGTCCTACATCCTGTTTTAGCTGCATCAGACTGGCATCTTGTAGTCTGGTCTCAATCGGTAGTAGGCGCACATACGCCTGTTCTGACTGGTTGTCGTAAAACAGCTCTGTGGGGCACATGGTGGTGCGTCCAGCAGATGAGGGGAGGAGTCGCTGCCCATATTCGGCAAAGAATATGGCGTTTATAAGCTCGGTTTTACCGCGGGAGAACTCGGCCACAAAGGCGACGGTTATGCGGTCACTCTTTAGCCCTTCAAGACACTCGCCGATCCTTTTGTCGGTCTCCTTGCTCTCCAGATCGAATTTTTTTAGCCATGCACGATACCGCCCAACGGTATGTCCGAGCTTGGATTTCCACTGCTCATAGGCGTGGATCTGTTGATGTAGGCTTGACTCTTCCATACGATACCGACTTTATTAGGGGGTATTATCTAATTATATGCATAAAATTATCTAGTTACACAACTATTTTAACCGTAAATGTTAGCATTTGGTCACAAAACAGATGAAAAACAGGGGGGTTGGGAATAAGGTGCGTTTGTGGGGTGTTGCCATCCCAGCGGCACCTCAGATAAATGGAGATTGGGTTAGATGCTTTAGGGGTGGCAGGAGCAGCATTTTGAACAGGGTCAGGCCTATCATAACTACCATTGGGGAGAGGTCGAGTCCGGGGTGCTGGACGCAGTACCGGTGCTGTCAGGGTGTGTATCAAGCCAGCTGCCGGAGTATGACCACCGGGGTTGACCCAGCTGAGTATGACCTGGATAAAGATGGCAAATAGAAACACGTTGATCACAAGCTCGAGCAGCTCGGGAATTGCCCAAGCAAGCGCCATAAGTGGGTTTGTGGAGATCCCCATAATAGCAGCGATCAGACCCAGCTCCACCCCTTTGAGTAGCCACATAAGTAGTACAGATGCGCTGTCGATTCCCTGTATGGCTGGAATAATACGGCGAATTGGGTGTAGTACCGGGGTGGTCACCTTTACTATGAATTGTGAGATCGGGTTATAGAAGTCGGCCTTTACCAATTGCAGGATAAAGCGCAACATGACCACCAAGATG
>CBFDBF010000328.1:0-1936 GCA_965602975.1 uncultured Gammaproteobacteria bacterium
GGTGCTTCACCGATTATATCTACCGGATTGTTGTGGGACCATACATCTGGTAGGGCAGCATCAAGTTGCTTGACCGTGTCATCCCCTAGTTTGCTTAGCTCTATATTTAGATCAGATGCCCGATCCGCAGCCATAACACCAGGGCCACCACCATTGGTGATAATGGCCAGTTTGTCACCATATATGCGGTAGCGGGAGGATAGTGCTTTAGCGGCAGAGAATAGCTGTGCTACGGTCTCAACTCGGAGTACACCAGAGCGGGAGAGGGCGGCAGAGAAGGTCTCATCACTGCCCACCAGCGCACCGGTATGGGACATTGAGGCCTCGGCTCCAGCTGCATGGCGTCCAACTTTAAGGACGATTACCGGCTTAATACGTGCCGCTGCACGCAGGCCACTCATAAAACGGCGGGCACTCTTGATCCCCTCTACATAGAGCAAGATGCTATCTGTCTTGGGGTCAGATACCAGGTAATCGAGATAGTCACCAAAATCAAGATCGGCAGCTATACCGGTAGATATTACGGTAGAGAAGCCTATATCATTGACTTCAGCCCAGTCGAGGATAGCGGTACAGATAGCACCAGATTGTGAGACCAGTGCCAAGTTACCGGGCATGGCATTACTATTGCCGAAGGTGATATTTATCCCTTGGTCGGGACGCAGCAGCCCTAGACAGTTGGGGCCGATGAAGCGAATACCAAACTCCTTGGCCACATCCACCACCCGGTCTTCGAGTCTCCGCCCAGCTGCCCCAGATTCGCGGAATCCGGCGGAGAGGATAATCATGCTTTTGACCCCATGCTGGCCACAACTCTCAACGATAGCCGGTATGGTCTTGGCTGGTGTAGCCACCACGGCCAGTTCAACTGGTCTCCCTATATCTTGAATAGTTTTATACGCCTCTCGCCCCTGTATCTGCCCATGTTTTGGGTTTATCGGATATATTTCCCCTTTGAAACCGGATGATATTATATTTCTGAATACCACCTCACCGACGGAGTTGCTCTTATCACTTGCACCAAACATGGCGATACTCTTGGGAGCAAAGAGGGTGCTGAGATAGTGTGATTGCATGGTGTTTGGCCGATTTAGCAGTAGATATCAGTATAGGTTATGATGTTAAGTTAAGGTCTGTATAAGGGTATCAGTATAGACTATTCATGCTGGCCTGACGTGACAAAATAGTGGGGACTAAAGAGTGAAAACCGCCTATATAACCCATCCTGACTGTATGCTGCATGATCCTGGTGAGGGGCATCCTGAGTGCGCTGCAAGATTGAGTGCTATAGATGATCATCTTATGGAGGTGCAGCTGTATGACTTTCTGCGGCACTACTCTGCACCTGAGGTAACAAGAGAGCAGTTGCTGCGCTGCCATGATGTAAGTTATCTAGATATGGTCGAGGCACTGTTACCAGAGGATGGGTATGCCCACCTCGATCCAGATACAGTGATCTCTCCCCATAGCATGCAGGCAGCAAACAGGGCAGCAGGGGCGGTGGTGAAGGCGGTAGATCTTATTATGCAGGAGGGGTTAGCGCACGCCTTCTGTTCCATACGTCCGCCAGGTCATCATGCAGAGCGGATGAATAGCATGGGGTTTTGTCTGTATGGTAATGCTGCAGTCGGAGCTGCCCATGCGTTGGAGGAGTATGGTCTAGAGAGGGTGGCAATCCTCGATTTTGATGTGCACCACGGTAATGGTAGTGAGGATATTTTTCGCGCAGATAGGCGGGTGATGGTCTGCTCTACCTTTCAACACCCATTTTACCCCTATACTGAGATTGAGGAGAGCCCGGAACATATTATATGCGCGCCACTAAAGGCTACGGCCAAAAGTGGTGAATTTAGAGAGGCGGTTACCACCCACTGGATGCCAGAGTTGCACAATTTTAAGCCAGAGATGATTTTTATCTCTGCCGGGTTTGATGCTC
>CBFDBF010000329.1:0-1935 GCA_965602975.1 uncultured Gammaproteobacteria bacterium
GTGCACCCCATCGGCTACCAGTGCAACCGACTGTGCCGCTATCCCAGACACTATTTTGCCCAGCGCCAGCACGACGTTCACCCCGGCACCGACCAGTGTTACCCGCTTGGTGGTATCCACTCGGCTCACACCATCCACTCCGCTAAAATCTCGTGGGGAGGCATGGGGACAACCGACAGGCTGCGGGTTGTCCCATCCAGCTCCGTCAGTTCCAGCTCCACCTCTGCACTACTACGCCCCTGACTGTAACGAGCAACGATCCGAGCCACCAGCTCTACCTCTGCCGCGCTCACCTCACCATCGATCAGTGCCAGCGGCCCAGCGTGGCTAGTAGTGTGCAAACCACTAAACCGCTTGCGATAACCCTGGAGAAAATTACCCTCCCCCTCCTCCCGAGAGATGATCACCTTAAAGTGTGGCTTGGGTCGTAGATGTCGTCCCACCTTGAGCAGCATGATGTCATCCATGTCATACTTTCGACTCCCACGCCCCTCCCACAGATCTGCCAGTTTGCGTGAATAGGCCTCATCGGTCAGAAAACAGCAACCACCGGCGGGTTGAGCATAATCATCCAGTCCCAACTCTGCAGCCAGTGCCATCTGCGGCTTACGGGTACGACCGCTAAAATCGAACAGCTTGGCACGCTCCACCCACCCCTCACGCTCCGGCTTGGTCTCAGGCAGATTTTTTGCCGAGAGTGGTCGTAACAGCAGATCTTCCGCCCCCGAGTGGTTAGCTATGACCGGCATGGTATCGCGCCGTTGTGACATAGGGCGCTGCCCTACCACCTCGCCAGTGAGGATAAAATCAAAGTCATTCTGCTTGATCCACTCCAACGCCTTTTTCACCATAAAGATCTTGCAATCAAGACAGGGGTTTAGATTTGCCCCATACCCATGCTTTGGGTGTAGTAAGACATCTTGGTACTCCTCCACAATATCTACGATATGCAGCGGCATCCCCAACTGACCAGCCACCCACATAGCACCGTTGCGTATAGGCTTGGCCCGCTCTTTTTTGCGAATAGCGTGAGTATGCCCCTCCACACAGAAACCGGTGAAAAAATTTATCCCCTCGACATGCACCCCCTGATCCTGGATCACCTTGGCTGCCAAGAGTGAATCCAAACCACCAGAGATGAGGGCTATTGCTTTGCGCTGTTGTGCCATATAGCTGTGTTATCAGGTAAATTAGGCAAGTTGCCGTTTTAAATATCGTGCTGCTGATGCATATTATATACTACAGCGACACCAGAATTAGCGGGGCTACATAATAAATGAAGGAGCCTCTGATTAATTTCTCTCCAGCTTGCGGGAGAGGTTAGGATGGGGAGCAGGTCACTGTTTTGACTCCCCCTCCCAGCCTCCCCCACAAGTGGGGGAGGGGCTAAACAGTATTAATCAGAGGCTCCTAAAGATGGCTACTCTCCAGGCTTGACGGGTAACAACCTCTAACAGAATAGAGGTTTGACGCCAAAATATGGCCAATTGGAGCAAACCACTTTAGATTGAGGCGTCCTTAAGCGTTATGCCATACTCTAGGAGGAGTGCAAACCTGACTTGCCTGACTTGATAGAGGCACCCTAATAATCACATGATAGAAAATCTATTCGCAATAGGTCTGGACAAACTTCTGGTTGCTCGCAGGAATGGGGATCAACTCATCCTGGGGTATATCGAGGTCCAGGATGAGAAGTTGGGATTTTCTACTCAATTTCAAGATATCTCAATAGATGGCTCACTATCGCCCATTGGTGTTCTCTCCAGCCCACTAAACTCATATCTATGGGACAGCCTCACCTTTTATGGTGCTGCATACATGCAGACAGCGTTATCACCAACAGCAAGCGCACCACTACAAACCATTCATACGAATGAGGGGACAACGGTGTGGCAGGCGATCAACTCCTACTATCAGGCGTATGAATTCCTACTA
>CBFDBF010000330.1:0-1933 GCA_965602975.1 uncultured Gammaproteobacteria bacterium
ATGTGCGGGGGGAACCGACGGTCCCCTCCCCCGCAAGCGGGGGAGGTTGGGAGGGGGAGTCTATTAGTCCGCCCTAGTTGTATCAGGGTGCCCATGGTCAGATGCTCAGTGGCTAGAATCATTGATTCCACGGTTAAAAATAGCAAGGCCGGGACAGAGTGATCTATCCCGACCTTGTTGAGTGGCAACTTATGCTAGGATCTAGCTGGAGATCCCATCCTGGATTGCAGCAACCACGGCATCGCTAGAGGTGGCATTCACATCCAGCAGCAGCCCCTCATCACGGTAGAAACCCTCCAGAGGGGCGGTCTTCTCATTGTAGACATCGAGGCGGTTGGAGATGGCCTCTTCGGTCTCATCGTCCCGCTGAACAATATCGGAATCACACTTGTCGCACTTGCCCTCAACCTTAGGTGGCATTGATATAACATTGTAGATGGCACCACAACCTACACAGGTGCGGCGGGTAGTGAGACGCTTCAGAATCTCATCACGTGGTACATTTAGATTTACCGCAGCATCCATAGTTACGCCTAGATCGCTCAGCAGCACCTTTAGCTGTTCAGCCTGAGGGATGGTACGGGGGAATCCATCCAGTAGAAAGCCGGATTTGCAGTCATCCTCTCTCAACCGCTCTTTCATGATACCCATGATCAGTTCATCTGGAACCAGGTCTCCAGCATCCATAAAGGCTTTGGCCTGTTTGCCTAGCTCAGAGCCATCCTTGACTGCGCCCCGCAGGATGTCACCGGTAGATATCTGCACTGAACCATCAATTTTGGTTAGTAATTTGGCTACAGTGCCCTTACCAGCACCTGGAGCGCCTAAAAGAATTAGTTTCATCTATATCACCTAACTATTTGATAAATAAAAGTATATGCTGTCTCAACTCGCCAGCGTGGAGCTCTTTTGGAGTGTAAGAGCTAGCCATATATTCTGCCTGTTAATTGAGATATATTCAATCTGAGAACCCACTCCACAACAGCTGTTCCCTCTCCACTACTGTTATTGGGGGAGGGTCAAGGTGGGTAGGAGAGCCTGTTTTCTACTCTTTTCTCCAACTTGTCCCACTTGCAGCTATGCAGCGTTAGTGGAATAGCCGTCAAGTGTGAGGCTCTGCTGTATGATCCATTTTATCCAACGATCAGCAGAGCCACGTAGGGAACGACATTGAAGAACAGAAAGATAACTTTGACAAACCCGAGGAACGAGTAAATGACTACGTTGAAGGTTTCTCGCGGAATGGGAAACCATTTGCTTTGTGTGCGATACACCAAATCCGGGGCTAATGTAATGAAAACCGCCCACAGAATCAAGATGCTGCCATTTATGATTGTGCACCACATGAAGAACGCTGTAAGTGTCTGCATGTCCACGGTCTTTCTCCTTTATCTTTATGTATCCAACACCTTCAATTGCAAACAAATCGAGTCGGATTAAAAGTTGCTGGTATCTATTTACAAAAAACCTGCATTTAAGAGTTTATTTGACCTCTTCCACCATGAGCTGAATAGAGTGCTCATCGCTACCACGGGTGGAGCGGCTATGGAGGATGCCTCGGTTATCACGATCGCCGCTATTGCTGGTTCCGCCGACAGAGATCCACTCACCGAGCCTGCCGCTCACTGTGGTATTGGTGCGCTGTATGGCATAGGTCTTCTGCACATGTCCCTCACGATCCATGTGTGAGCTTATCATCAAGGTGACCCGATCCCCATGCAGCCTGGGGGTTGCATAGAAGCCGGTAGTTACATCTCGATATTTGGTGGTCTGCTGCTGGTGCAGCACGCCACCAGCGATCATGGTGGTCTGTTCGGTTATCGGTACGGCACGTCCGGTTGCTATAAAGACCTGCCTCCCCTCCAGAGTGCGGATATGCTGGCTGTTATCCATGCGGTTACGGCCGTTAGATGAGTGGATCCGATAGCGCAGG
>CBFDBF010000331.1:0-1925 GCA_965602975.1 uncultured Gammaproteobacteria bacterium
GTTATTTTAACTTGACTTTTTACAAGTCCATCAAGAAAGGATCATGTCTGTCTTCAATAAAAATTTTGCGGTTAAACAGGGCATAACACTTTTTTCCCTTCTGTTTCTGTCCTCGTGTGTCACAACCAAAGAAGATGTTTTATAATATAATTGGGAGAGGGAGTTTATTATTAGATCCATTGTCCATACAGGGATAGCTACCTGTCCATAACACTGTGGGCATGAGTACAGCTTGGATCTTATAACAAACGTAATCTGAGCATACTATTATGATCGAACACGAACATCCTCTCCTCTCATACAACGAACTCATAGTCGAGCTGAAAAAACTGCTGCGCCAACGAGCTACTGGTGTCATGTTTATCAGTACCTTAGATAACCATGCGATTCAGTTCAGTCTGGTCAAGGGACATATTACCGGCTGCCGCTTCCGTTTGAAGCACGGCCTGGATGCAATACCACACATAATGGAGATGGAAGCTGGGCGCTACTCATTCAATCCTGCCCCCCCCGGCCCCAGAGATAAAAATCTACCCCATACTAAGACCCTGATTAATATACTTGGTGAGGATGTGCCGCATGAACCAACACATACACCTATCCAGGGCGGTATAGATATCTCTGCACTACCCTCGATAATTACCAACGAGCTGGCCCGCTACTTGGGGCCAATAGCGGCGATATTGGTAGAGGATCATCTAGATGAATTGGGTCCGATTCAAGACAGTAGTAGTCTGCAAAAACTGATGAAGAGAGTAGCCGCAGAGATCTCGGAAGAGAATAAAAGAGAGGAGTTTATCCAAGGCGTGATGCATCAACTATAACGTTACATACAAACCAGGCACAAAGTGATCATTTACATACAACTTACTGAAAATTTGGATTATTTCCACAGAATCTATTGTAAATCCCACGTGGAGAACCTCTATGTTTAGACGCTTTTCCCTGTTTAGCAAAATGCTGGTGTTCCTTGCCCTGATTATTGCCATCTCCACCATAGGTTATTACATGATGCTGAATCACATGCATCAGAATCAGCTACGAAACGAGGCCCGTACTGTTGCCGAGCATGTAGTAGCCTTCAGGTCCTGGGTGGCACGTTATGGGGTGGTCTGGGTCAAGGATGTTAAAACCGAATTCCTTGGTCAGCAGGACTGCTCCAGCACTACAACGTTTTTCTCCAAAAACCCGGCACTGGCCACACGAGAACTGGAGCATATAGCCAATATCGACTCTCACACCAATTTCCGGGTAACCAGTGATAACTACCGTAACCCTAAAAATATTCCGGATAAATTTGAAAACAGTGCCATCCAATGGTTTAAAACCAATAAATCCCATAAAGAGCGTTACGCTCTGGTGGGCGATACCTACCGTTATGCCGCTCCGTTGCTAATCAAGAAGGGCTGTCTTAAATGCCATAGCGATCCAGCCATTGCACCCAAGGATGTGATCGACAAGTACGGTGACAAACGTGGCTTCGGCTACAAACTGGGTGAGGTTCGCGGTATAATCAGCGTTAGTATCCCCACCGAGGGTGTTTTCTGGGATTCACTCATGGGAGTGGCAGTATGGCAGATACTATTGCTATTACTGATCCTGGTAGTTGCTTTCATCTTTACCCAGAAGGTATTTGCCCAGCCACTGCATAACCTTACAGAAGCGGTTGAAAAAATATCACTGGGAGGCAAGGAAGATCTAAATACTGGAGACATCCCCAGCAACACCGCCAATGAGATCGACAAGGTGACCATGGCTGTAGATCGACTCCAGCTCAGTATGCAACTGGCGCTAAAGCGGCTACGCAAGAAAAACAAGCCAGAGTAACTACGAAAACACGGCTCCAGAACTGTTCGTTCTGGAGCCGTTACCAACACTCCTATCTCCGATACAACAGACTAGGAGTCACAGCCCTAACCGCCCCT
>CBFDBF010000332.1:0-1918 GCA_965602975.1 uncultured Gammaproteobacteria bacterium
CAACGCTCTGGGGCAACGGGTGAGCAAGCAGAGCGAGAGCGGCATCGACTACCAAGCCCTGGCCGATCAACACAACCAACAAGCTCAAGCCCATAGAGAGACAGCAACACAACTAACCACCCAAGCGGCCCAAAAAAGAGGAGCTGCCCAGGCCGCAGAACAGCAGGCAGATAGTCTGACCCAACAGGCCGCCCAGAGTGAGGCCGAAGCTCAGCAATATCTCCAGCAGGCGGCACAACTGACTACCGAGGTTCAGACCCTCCAGGCCCAGGCTGACCAACAGGCCCAACAAGCGCAGGAGCTGCGTGCGCGTATTGTTGAACCCACCAGCGACTGGTGGCAACAGTTTTTAAACAGCATCTACCAATGGGTCGCCGACTACTGGCAACAACAGGCCGACAGCTCTGCAGCAGAGGCACAACAGCTCCAGACCCAGGCCGACCAAGCCACCCAGCAGGCTCACACCCTTACCCAGCAAGCAGCACAGCTGCATGCCCAGGCTGACCAACAGAGCCAACAGGCCCAAAGCCTGCATCATGAGGCCGATACCCTACAGGCGCAAGCTGACCAAGAGGTCCAACTGGCTGCCGAGGATCAACAGCAGGCAGACCACTACACCCAACTGGCACAAGCCCCCCAAAACGCCCCACGCAGTGCTGTACACTTCCTCTATGGTGAGAGCGGCCAACTACTGGGCGAATACGATGATAATGGCCAAGCCCTGCAGGAGATCATCTACCTAAATGGCATGCCTATAGTGCTGAACCAACAAAACAACCTATATGCCATCCACCCGGACCATCTGGGCACGCCGAGGATGATTACCGACTATAATGACCAGATAGTATGGCGGTGGTTGAGTGATCCGTTCGGAACTACGCTCCCCAACGAAGATCCGGACAACGATGGGCAGAGTCTGACCTTCAATCTGAGGTTTCCTGGACAGTATTATGATCAGGAGACCGGGCTGCACTACAACTACTATCGGTATTATGATCCGGAAACTGGTAGGTATATTACCTCAGATCCTATAGGGCTTGATGGTGGGCTTAATACCTATCTATATGCCAATGCAAACCCACTTAGATATGTAGATCCTACAGGGGAAGGTCCTTTTGAAAATGCTGGCGCCATTGCTATTGCAGTAGCTATTGCTACGGCAAAAGCTGCTAAGAAACAAATTGAAAGAGCGGCTAATTTCTGCAAAACGATTAGATGTCGGATCGAAATGCATAGTCCGCATCATTCGTTTGGTTGGCCACTCAACAGAAAAGAATGCCATATTCAGCTATGGTGCTGGAGGAAAGGAGTAAGAAAATCCAAATTTCTTGAAATAAGAGTACCATATCCTTGTAACTGGCCGGGTGGGCGCGGTAATCCATGATATATAGCATCCTGGCAACTCTGGAGAAAATATGGATATAATTGTTACAAGTTCGCTCGAACTGGATCGCGTCTTAGACTATGTTCATGACAGATATTTCGATCTAGATGCTATTAAATATGATCGGAGTACTAACGACTTTTGTATTCCGCTTACCGTGATTTCAGAGAGAACACTGAATCAAGAGGTTTTCGCCTTTTGGAGAAAATGGAAAAATCCAATCTATGATGCAAAATTGATTGTTTCCAATGTACTGGAGGTTAATATAAAAGATGATGCGCAGATAGGCGAGGCAGACATCAACAGAATACATGTAGTTAATGAAAAGCTGGTTATAGAATGTGGAATACCTGTTAAAATTTCTTTGGTAATATCCGAGCTAAAAATGATTCTACGGATATCCGATACGGTCGTGGGACATAGAAAGCGTTTTGCGTTCGGCCGCTCGTTTAAGAGTTTAGGGTCAGAGTAAAAACTCTTATGTATCAACCCGGCATTTACACATAATATGATAAATAGGACACCCATGATTTA
>CBFDBF010000333.1:0-1917 GCA_965602975.1 uncultured Gammaproteobacteria bacterium
CCAATCCTTGGGAATCTTTAATCCAGACCGTTAGGTTCAAACTCTTAATGAGACTATCCCATACAAATCATGTAGTCTATAAGGATAATAAGCCATTTACGGTAATAGCTCGCAAAAAAAAAGATTAATGCTAAATAATTGAGGCACTATGAACAATCCAGACACCCAGCAACAACTCAAAATCCACCCAGTTGAAGTTCCACCCCACCCAGAGTGGACACCACTTACGGCAAGCGAAAAGACTAACCTTATTGCCAAGATCAAACAGCTAATACAGGAGCAGAATGCAGTACTGGTAGCACACTACTATACTGACCCAGAGCTACAAGCACTGGCCGATAGCACTGGGGGCTGTGTTGCCGACTCCCTGGAGATGGCCCGTTTTGGTAGCCAGCATGATGCCAAGACACTGGTAGTGTGTGGGGTGCGCTTTATGGGTGAAACCGCCAAAATTCTTAACCCGGAGAAGCGTATTCTAATGCCAGACCTGGCTGCCACCTGCTCACTCGATGAGGGGTGTCCACCAGATGAGTTCGGTGCATTCTGTGATGCTCATCCAGAGCACACCGTGGTGGTGTATGCCAACACGAGTGCCGAGGTTAAGGCGCGCTCTGATTGGGTCGTCACATCTGGTATAGCCCTCCCCATAATCCAGCATCTGGCAGAGAGAGGAGAGAGGGTTATATGGGCCCCAGATAAGCACTTGGGACACTATGTACAGAGACTCTCCGGGGTAGATATGCTCTTCTGGCCAGGCTCCTGTGTGGTGCATGAGGAGTTCAAATCAGTAGCTCTAGAGCGGACACGTCGCCTCCACCCAGATGCCGCCGTATTGGTTCATCCTGAGTCTCCCGACAATATTGTTGCACAGGCAGATGTGATCGGCTCCACCACGGCACTGATTGAAGCTGTCACCCGCATGGACAACCAAGAATTTATCGTCGCCACCGATAATGGGATCTTCTATAAGATGCAGCAACTAGCACCAAACAAAACTCTGATCGAGGCTCCAACTGTGGGTGAAGGTGCTACCTGTGTCAGCTGCGCCCACTGCCCATGGATGGCGATGAATTCACTGCAAAATCTAGCTGCAGTGCTACAGAGCGGTGACAATGAGATCCAGCTCGAACCAGAGCTAGGAGAGAGAGCCGCTCTTCCGATTAAACGGATGCTAAATTTTGCTAAAGAGCATGCCGCTGGGGTTAAAAAAGAGTAGTAATAAATAAACCCAAGACGCCGCTAATCGACACCATCTGCCGCCTCCATTAGAGCTCGGTTGGCCCGATGATAACGCACCATAACCTGGATAAGGTTCCAACCCAAAAGAGTGGCAGAGAGCGCTAACAGCACTCCAGCAGGACGTACAAACTGCTCCGGCATCACTGCTGCTAATAGAGTGAACACAATACCAACCAAGTGCAGCCAATACTGTACCTTAGCCGCCCTATCTGGCAGCAGCTCCTTCATATGTGGAACCCGAACCGTCATACACATCAGCGCCAACTGTCTATTCTGCAGATGAAACCAAGATAGAAACGGGACAATTTTATAGAGCATCCCATTGACTAGCGACAGTGCTGCACCTATTAGCAACAACACCCCTAACAGGAGATCTATATCTGGCAACATATCTGTCAACCAAGAGAGCGGCCACAATATACCCGCTAATAGTACCGCCACCATACCGACACGCCAGAACATCAAGGTGACATCTGGTATATAGCGACGACGCTTCTGCTGCAACCTCAAGGTAACAGCAGCAAACAGAAGATAGCCAATCAACAGCAGTAGCAGCCACAACTCTGCTGCCAGCCTCGGCAGATAGCCGTAGAGAGCCAGTAACAGCAACAGGCTCCAAACAGCCAACCCAACCAGCAGCAGCGGTATCAACATCCGCCGCAGTAGAGATGGATACTC
>CBFDBF010000334.1:0-1900 GCA_965602975.1 uncultured Gammaproteobacteria bacterium
AAGCGTCAATACCATAGTGTCTGGTTTGAACAGGCTGGAGAGCCTGAGCCAGACTACATCTTCCCGGATGAGACCTACGAGCGGGTCTTTGATAAGCCCGGAAGCTATCCATACCGTTGTGGCCCCCACCCAAAAATGACGGGCATAGTTCATGTGGAGTAGAGCTATCTCCGTGATACCTGCACTCGGCATACTGTTACTCAGCACCACCACCATGGCTGACCTCAACCCTGAGCGCCAAGCAGAGCTTCTCTACCTACTGCAACACGACTGCGGTTCATGCCACGGCATGCGCCTAAGCTGAGGACTTGGCCCCTCACTACAACCGGAACGGCTACAACGCTGGGACAGTAAGCTGCTGGCAGCCACCATTCTGCATGGCCGTCCCGGTACGCCTATGCCTCCTTGGCGCCCGTTTATGACTCCCCAAGAGGCTCTGTGGCTAGCACAGCAACTACAACTGGGTAACGTATCGCCGTGAAACAGCACTCTTACGCCTTCATATTTCTTCTCTCCCTGCTATCCGCTAATGCACTAATGGCGCAGTGTCTTACACGAGGCACCGGAGACATGGGGATCATCATAGAGCGGGCGGCAGGAAGTATAAAAGTGGTAGATAGCACCGCCCACAAGGAGCTATTCCGAGTCCAGGGGCTGGGAGATCTATCTCACGCCTCTGCAGTCTACTCCCGAGATGCGCGTTACGCCTATATCTTTGGGCGTGATGGTGGACTCACCAAGGTAGACATCCTCTGCGGCACGATAGTTAAACGCATTGTACAGGGAGGAAATAGTATCGGCGGTGCAATATCTCAGGATGGAAAACTTGTTGCAGTATCTAACTACGAACCTGGCGGGGTCAAAATCTTTACCGCAGAAGATCTCTCCCTGGTTGCAGATATTCCAGCAACCAAGCTACCCGGGGGTGAGAAGAGATCCAAGACCGTAGGGCTGGTAGATGCCCCGGGGCAGAGGTTTGTATACAGCCTGTATGATACCGGGGAGATCTGGGTTGTCGATATGAGCAATCCTGCAACCCCGCTCATCCAGCAAATTCAATCTGTTGGAAACCTTCCGTATGACGGACTAATCACCCCAAATGGCCACTACTATATCGCCGGACTGTTTGGACAAGATGGACTGGCCATGCTGGATCTATGGAATCCAAAAAACGGATCCAGACTAATCTTGGAAAATTATGGCAGAGGCCAAAAGAAGCTACCCGTTTACAAGATGCCCCACCTAGAAGGCTGGGCCATGGCTGGTAACCGTGCATTTTTGCCCGCTGTCGGCCAACATGAGGTACTGGTAGTGCAAAGCAGTGACTGGAGTCAGGTTGGACGCATCCAGGTTCACAGTCAGCCAGTATTTGCCGTAGCGCGTCCAGACGGTCGCCAGATCTGGGTAAATTTCGCCTTCCCCGACAACGATACGATCCAGGTCATCGATACTGAAACCTTGCAGATTATAAAAACCATCAAGCCAGGTAAAGGCGTCCTACATATGGAGTTCTCCCCTCGGGGTGAAGAGGTCTGGATATCTATACGCGACAAAGATCTGGTACAGGTATACGATACCCGCAGCCTGGAGCAGACCCACAGCCTACCGGTAGATAAGCCGAGTGGAATATTTTTTACCTCCCGCGCACACCGAACAGGGCTTTGATATGACCACCTCGGTAACGAGCATTAACCCCGCACAAGAGCAACAATGCGCCACCAAGCGCATCCAATTGAACAGCCTGGAACGACGACTGCTCAATGAATACCAGAGAGGCCTGCCACTGACCCCCACCCCATTTATGGATATAGCAAAAGAGCTGGGCACCAGTGAAGCCCTGGTCATGGAGATTCTAAACCGTTTGCAAGAACAAGGGGTCATTAGCCGTGTAGGACCGGTC
>CBFDBF010000335.1:0-1894 GCA_965602975.1 uncultured Gammaproteobacteria bacterium
TGTCAGCTCAGGGTGGAGATAATGTACCACCCATGTTTGATGTAGGCTTATAGCATCTGATATACCCCTTAGAAAGCAGCTTATCCATACTTTCTTTTTCTGTGGGTTTCCCCACTTCATCGGCAGCGCAGGTAGCATATTTTTCATCGGCATGGAGGCGAAGATCAATGTCCCCGGCGTCAGCATCCTTGAAGCACGCAAAACGATCTCCTTTTAGAATTGTCGTCTTATTTTGTGAGAGCCACGCTCTCAGTCGCATTACGGCTCATGTACTTCGGTTTACCATCGATCTCACCCCCCTCTCAAGCAGATTTCTCATTGTTTGCAGTAAATTAGTATAGAGTGGGGAAATAAGCATGTCAAACCTGGTCGACATCTTCACCCAACGAAATGTTGTTTGACAGGTTTACAGGTATATGCTACATTTCCTTCGCAATGGATAAGAGTTTGCGCAGCCTGCCCAGTGTAGATAAGATTCTATCCGATAAGCGGATACACTGCCTCGAAGAGGATTACTCTCACGATTTCGTTCTACAGGGAGTCCGACAACATCTCGAAGAGGTACGTCGTCATATCGCGAAAGGTGTACCGCTACCATCCTTTGACCAAATGGTAGAATCCATCTCCACCCTAGTCAATTCTCTGGCACAGCCTAACCTGCGCCCGGTGATCAACGCCACTGGCGTCATTCTACACACCAATTTGGGGAGAGCACCTTTAAGCCGGGAGGCGACAGTTGCTATGGAGGAGTGCTCCAGGGGCTATACCAATCTTGAGATCGACCTTGATAGCGGCAAACGTGGCTCTCGCCAGGTTCATGTTCAATCACTACTCTGCAAACTGACTGGAGCTGAGTCCGCTTTGATAGTAAACAATAACGCTTCAGCAGTGCTCCTGGTGCTCAGTGCACTGGTCAAAGGTAAGGAGGTGATTGTCTCACGGGGGCAGGCGGTGGAGATCGGTGGTGGCTTCCGTATCCCCAGTGTGATGCGCCAGAGTGGAGCTAAACTGGTTGAGGTCGGTACCACCAACCGCACATATTTGTCTGACTACGAAGAGGCGATCACCCATCGCACTGCAGCCCTGCTCCGAGTCCACTCCAGTAACTTTAGAGTCGTTGGTTTTACTCAATCAGTAGCCATTGATGAGTTGACTCCGCTCGGGGAGCGATACGAGCTTCTAGTACTCGATGATCTGGGTAGTGGCTGTCTCCTGGATTCCGCTCGATTTGGACTGGATCCCGAGCCTATGGTTCAGCAGAGCATTGCAGCTGGCGCAGATCTGGCCATGTTCTCCGCTGATAAGCTTCTGGGCGGACCCCAGGCTGGGATCATTGTAGGCCAGGGCTCTCTAATTGCAAAGATTCAAAGGCATCCCCTGGCCCGCGCAGTACGCATCGATAAGGTGAGGCTAGCGGGGTTGGCAGTCACCTTGCTCCATTACCTCAAGAGCGAGGCTGAGACCAAGATACCAGTGTGGCGGATGATTTCGGCGTCCGTGGAGGAGATAGAGGAACGAGCGCAGAGATGGTGTGATCTCCTCTATGGTGCAGCATCAGTCATTGAAGGTGAATCTGTAGTAGGTGGCGGTAGCCTCCCTGGTGGGACCATACCTACTCGCCTGGTTGCAATAAAGGGCAGGGGCAGTGTAAAAGATTTGGCCGATAAATTGCGTTGCGAGTTGCCTGTGGTCATCGGGCGGACCGAGAAGAACCTGCTACTCCTGGATCCCCGTACTGTTCTCCCTGAAGAGGAAGAGGCTCTGCTGAGTCGCCTGCGAAATATTTTAAACAACTAGTAAGAAAGGGGTGCAGAATACCACCTGCTGGTGGTCTGGGGGTGCCCCCCAGCTTTACAAAATCCCCCAAGATTGGGGGATTAGGGGTTGATGAAAC
>CBFDBF010000336.1:0-1891 GCA_965602975.1 uncultured Gammaproteobacteria bacterium
ACTGAGATATCTTCTGGCTCTGCCTCTGCTGGTCGCAGTGCTGGATGGATCTCACCCAGGCCAGTAGCCACTACCGTCACCCGTAGTTCATCTCCCATATCTGCATCGATCACCGTACCGACTACCACATTGGCATCTTCGCAGGAGACCTCTTCAATAGTTCCACCTACCTCATGAAACTCACCGATAGAGAGATCCGGCCCAGCTGTAATATTAACCAAAATACCATGGGCACCAGAGAGGTTGATATCCTCCAGAAGCGGGCTGTGAATCGCCTGCTCTGCTGCTAAACGCGCCCGATCTGCACCGCTAGCAGAGCCGGAGCCCATCATCGCTACCCCCATCTCCATCATCACAGTTTTGACATCGGCAAAGTCGACATTGATCAGCCCAGGTCGAGTGATAAGCTCGGCAATACCCTGCACCGCGCCTTGAAGTACATCATTAGCCGACTTAAAGGCATCCAACAGGCTCATATCCTGCCCCAGAACAGCCAGCAGCTTCTCATTTGGAATGGTGATCAACGAGTCCACATACTGCGCCAACTCACGCGCCCCATCCTCTGCCACCTTCTGCCGTTTTTTACCCTCGAAGGAGAATGGCTTAGTCACCACAGCTACCGTAAGAATACCTAGCTCTCTGGCAACCTCTGCCACAACCGGAGCGGCACCAGTACCGGTACCACCACCCAGACCAGCGGTTATAAAGATCATGTCAGAACCCTCTATCGCCTCCTGAATCCGATCTCTATCCTCCAGAGCGGCATCTCTACCCACCTGCGGGTTGGTACCGGCCCCCAGCCCTTTAGTGACATTAGAACCCATCTGCAGCAGGGTCTTAACTTTGCTATTCTTCAGCGCCTGAGCGTCGGTATTGGCGCAGATGAAATCAACACCTTCGATGTTGGACTCCACCATGTGGTGTACCGCGTTACCACCACCACCACCTACTCCGATCACCTTAATTACTGCGTTTTGACTATATGCATCCATTAACTCAAACATTGATATCGCCTCCTCAGCTATGTAACCACTTAAATAAATAACTACCTAAAATTAAACCTAAATTGGTACTCTGAATTTACTCAGAGCCACCCTAAAAATTACCCTGAAACCAGCTCTTCATACGTCCCCATACAGCCTTCATTCCACTACCACTAGGTAGATTCCTTAGTCGCACTGCACGGTTGTTATGCCCGAACAGCAGCAGCCCTACACCAGTGGCATAGATTGGATTGCGCACCACATCTACCAGACCGGTGACGTAACGCGGAATACCGAGCCGCACCGGCAGATGGAACACCTCCTCTGACAGCTCTATCAACCCCTCCATCTTGGAGCTACCGCCGGTCAACACCACGCCTCCAGCCACCAACTCCTCAAACCCACTGCGCCGCAACTCCGCCTGCACCAGAGCCAGCAGCTCCTCATAGCGCGGCTCTACCACCTCGGCCAAGGTCTGCCTTGAGAGCCGCCGCGGCGGCCTATCACCGATACTCGGCACCTCGATGGTCTCATCATCGGCCGCTAACTGAGTCAAGGCACAGGCATATTTAACTTTGATATCTTCGGCATTTTGGATCGGGGTGCGCAGTGCAACTGCAATATCATTGGTGACTTGATCACCAGCAATCGGGATCACCGCTGTATGTCGAATCGAACCCTCGGTAAAGATGGCAATATCGGTAGTACCACCACCTATATCTACTAGACAGACACCCAACTCCTTCTCATCATCGCTGAGCACGGCGTAACTGGAGCTAAGCTGCTCCAACACTAGATCATCCACCTCCAGACCACAGCGACGGACACACTTGACAATATTCTGCGCAGCACTCACCGCCCCGGTTACCATGTGAACCCGTGCCTCTAGGCGGACACCTGACATCCCT
>CBFDBF010000337.1:0-1876 GCA_965602975.1 uncultured Gammaproteobacteria bacterium
TAATACAACGCCCAGACCAGGGATAGAGTAGCCAAAAAGAGTCTCTGGCTGATAGGCTTGCGGGAGCAGCATAATACTCCCATCGAGCCAGCGGATCAGCATCCGCACCACCAAAACGGTGACCCCTAGAGGTACCCAGAACAGGAGCCCAGCTATAAGATAGCGCCGCAGATAGGACATCATGACATCTAAGATTTAATCACAAGGACAGCACTTACCGCTACTACAGGCTGGAGGAGTAGACTCGCTGCCACCAGAGTCATGCAGATTTTTTTTACCACCCTGTTTAAAATCGGTCTCATACCAACCGCTCCCCTTAAGCCTAAAAGCGGTCGCGGAGATCAGTTTTATCAGGGTAGACTTTCCACACTCTGGGCAATCGCTCAACGGGTTATCACTAAACTTCTGTATCGCCTCAAGCTCATGCTCACACTCACTACAGCGATATTCATAAATCGGCATCGGTAAAATCCTCAATCTATAGCAACCAAACCCAATATTCATCATCCCGACGAAGGCCGAGATCTAAGGGAATCAACAACATGAGTTCCCGCCTACGCAGGAGTAACATTTAAAGTATAACTACCCTGAAATATTGGTGCCAAATCAAAATTTTTCAAGATTCTACCACAATAAGCTACTCTCTTACCCCTCTACATCCTGCTCTTCTCGGCGTTTTTGCAGCAGCGCGGTCTGCCGCTGAACAATATGTCGCACCAGCACATCCCGATCGCTCTCCCGCATATGGGTAAAGGTGACGCGAATAAAATATGGAAACTCTACCTCTGCTGGCTCCAGTTTATTACACCCCACCACTTCGCCAAAAGTCTGCAGACCAGTAAGCGAAGGGAACAGCAGCAGCCTCAGTTCCAGTATGGCTCCAATCTCTAGCTGCTCGGTACTTTTGAACGCGATACCAGATGCGCTCAGATTAACCGGGTGCGCCTGCTCTGCAGTCAGAGTGATCTCACCCGACAGAAGTGCTCGCCCCAGTAAATCTACCTTCTGATCCAGAGACTTGAGATAGTGGGCAATCTCAGGCATGTCGGCCTGAATGGTATGCATAACACCGGTCATCTGCTGACTAATGGCAGCCAGTCCACTCATTATTGTAAAGTTGTGATTCTGCTCCAGCTCCATCTGCTCTAACCGCTGCGGCAGATCTGTGGCTGCCACCTCATGATAGCTAAGACTGAGAAAGTCCTCGATACGAAAGAACTCTCTGCGCTCACTCTCTATATCTATTTGCTTATTGTGGCTGCTCATCATCAGACGTCTCTTCACTCCTCAACTCCAGTGTCTCACCGCTCTCCTCATCATGCCCACGGATCAGGATAAGCTCTACCCTTCTGTTTTTCGCCCTGTTTTCAGCTGAATCATTTGGTACCAGCGGGTTGGAGTCGGCGTGCCCCTCAACCAAAACTCTCTCTGGAGAGATATTCTCGTTCTGCAGTAGGGCGTGTACCACAGTCACTGCCCGGGCCGATGATAGCTCCCAATTAGAGCGATAACGGTTGGTCGAGATAGGGACATCATCGGTATGCCCAGCAATGACCATCTTCCCAGGTGACCTACCCAGAGCATTACTTATACGGTCGATCACATCAAAAAAACCAGGATTAAGTGCAGCAGCACCAGAGGCGAAAGAGCCCTTCTCCTGGATCCGTACGATAATCTTCGACTCCTCCGTCTCAATACTAACCAACCCAGCAGCTATCTCCTCTTCCAATGCCGCCTGTAGCTCCGCCGCCTGCTGCTGTAGCTCACGAGCTATCTGCTGCGCTACCATCTCCCGTGCCAGTGCCTCATCGACACTCTCTTGATCTTTATCCTTGTCTTTGTCTTTATCCTTATCTTTGTCTTTGTCTTTTTCTTG
>CBFDBF010000338.1:0-1865 GCA_965602975.1 uncultured Gammaproteobacteria bacterium
ACATTAAGGTTGAAGACGTGACATATATAATACCTGTTTAGAGAGCCATAAACAGACAGCAAAGGCACAATGAGAATATGCAGTGGGTATAATCCCTCGCTGGGGCGTTGGTCCCTCTATACTGATGTACCATTCAATTGCCGACAATTCAGGTGATCCCTATGCTGTATCTGTAGATAACTTACGAAGGCAGCTCTCCTGGATAGACGAACATGGCTTCGAGGTTATCTCTCTTGCACGCCTGCTCCAGTTGATTCAGAAGCGGGATCATAGTGGTTTGCGCAAAAAAGTCGTCATAACATTTGATGATGGCTGCGCAGACTTCATTACTAACGCTCTACCCATACTATTAGATCACGGAGCAACTGCCACTGTTTTTCTAGTTACTGGTATGTTTGGTGGCAGGACGAAGTGGAACATACATGGCTCCGATGTACAGATTATGACTGAAGACGAGGCACGCCATATAAAGATTCAAGGTATAAACCTCGGTAGCCACACGGCAACACATGCAAATCTAACACTATTAGACCAGAATGAGCTGCAACGACAACTTAAAGAGTCACATGACGCACTCACTCATCTTGGTGAATCGTTCCACACCCTCTCCTACCCTTGGGGTCAGTGGTCTCCCCAAATTGCCGCTACAGTAAAATCATCTGGCTATGAGTGTGCTTTGATAGTAGGTGAACAGACAAGCTTTACAACTAAAAACCTCTACTCTCTTCCACGCATAAGCATGACGCAAGATATGGATGTCAAACAGTTTCAATCACTATTGACCAGAACCAGTTTAGAGAAGGAGCTACGTAGGATATACCGCGTACTATACGAAACAAAATTGGGTGCTATGATACATAACACCCTTAAAAATAAAACAGGCTGAAGGTAGAATAATCTAACCATGTCTCTGCAAACCTCAAGTGGACGTATTCCAAGTGAAGATATCCCCGTTCTTCTGACCATCTTCAACCGTCCGGATAAGACAAAAGCGGTCATAGAAAATTTACGGCAGATCAAACCGAAAAGGCTATTTGTCGCTGCTGATGGCCCCCGATCAAACATACCAGAAGATTTTGAGAAGTGTCGTTTAGCCAAACATGAGGCGACCAATATTGACTGGGATTGTGACGTTACAACCAGGTTTCTTGAGGATAATATTGGATGCGATCCAGCTGTATCTACTGCCATCGGATGGTTTTTTCAAAATGTAGAGTGCGGTATTATTTTAGAGGATGATTGTATTGTCGATAATCAGTTTTTCTTATTCTGCGGAGAGCTCCTGGTAAAGTATGCTGACGATAAGCGAATAATGCAGATATCGTCCCTCTCTCCATATGCGGTTAGGGAGCATTCTTACGACTACCATTTTAGTCGTACATTTCGATGTAGTGGTGGTTGGGGCACATGGCGTCGCGCATGGCAATATTATACATCTGATATGCAGCAATATAGCAGTAGAGAGGCCGTTGAAATACTGAAAACATATTCTCTGGATTATTATGAATATTTGCGTATATATAGAGAACTTATAGCATACAACCGTGGATCATTAATGGTATACCGTAGTGGTGTTCTGGTAGACCAGTATTGGGCACACTGGGATTTTCAGTGGCATCTGGCATGCTCTGCACAGAATGGCCTAAGCATTGTTCCAGAGAAGAACTTGATGGTTAATATTGGTTTTGATGAGGAAAGTACCCATACTCAAACGGAGCCTCCTGTTTTTCAAGATCTTCGGGTACAACAAATGATGTTTCCATTACGACACCCCGAGCTTATTTACGCAGATAGTAGACCGGAGAGAAGTCTAAAGAAAAAAATTTACCACAATCTTCCAATTAAGAGCCGCTGCATGTATATCT
>CBFDBF010000339.1:0-1864 GCA_965602975.1 uncultured Gammaproteobacteria bacterium
GAGTTCAAGCCGCTGGAGCCGGGCAGGGTGCGGATGTATGTCTGTGGGATGACAGTATATGACTACTGCCATCTAGGTCACGCCAGGGTGCTGGTGGTGTTTGATTTGATCTACCGTTACCTACAGGAGTTGGGGTATACGGTGGAGTATGTGCGCAATATAACCGACATAGATGACAAGATAATTGCCCGTGCCAAGGAGAATAGTGAGGATTTCACCGCCCTGACTGAGCGTTTTATCCACGCCATGCATGAAGATGCAACAGCGCTGGGGGTGCTGCCACCAACGGCAGAGCCACGGGCTACCACCCATATTGCTGAGATCATAGCGATGGTAGAGCAGCTGATAGAGCGTGGTCACGCCTATAGTGCTGCTAATGGAGATGTCTATTATGCCGTTCACAGTTTTAGCGGCTATGGCAAGCTCTCAGGCAAGGCGCTGGAGGATCTACAGGCTGGAGCTAGAGTTGAGGTGGATACATTCAAACGTGACCCACTGGATTTTGTCCTGTGGAAAACGGCCAAGCCGGAGGAGCCAGCTTGGGACTCTCCTTGGGGCAAGGGGCGACCTGGCTGGCATATCGAATGCTCTGCTATGTCCACCTGCTGTCTGGGCGACACCTTCGATATCCACGGTGGCGGTGCCGATCTCACCTTTCCCCACCATGAGAACGAGATAGCCCAATCCGAGGGTGCTACCGGCAAGCCGTTCGTCAACTACTGGCTGCATAACGGTTTTGTCCGCATTAACGAAGAGAAGATGTCCAAATCGCTGGGTAACTTCTTCACTGTACGTGAAATTATGGAGCGGTATCGGGCAGAGGAGGTGCGCTACTTTATCCTCACCAGCCACTACCGTAGCCCTCTCAATTACGATGAAGAGCACCTGCAAAATGCACGGGCAGCGTTGACCCGCTTCTACACCGCACTACGCGGTCTACCGGTAGTAGAGTTGGCAGATGAAACCGAATTTGCCGAGACTTTTCGAGCGGCGATGGATGATGATTTCAACACCCCAGGGGCGTTGGCGGTACTGTTTGATATGGTGCGTGAGATCAATCGTCTGCGGGAGCTCGATGGCAACCGGGCAGCCGCATTAGCGGCGGAGCTGCGTCGACTGGCTGGCGTGTTGGGGATCCTACAAGATGATCCAGAGCAGTACCTGCGAGGTGAGAGCGGAGCAGAGGGGTTGAATGACCAGCAGATCGACGATCTGATAGAGCGGCGTATAACTGCCCGCAGTGAAAAAGAGTGGGCTGAGGCAGATCGTATTCGTGACCAGCTACAGGCTGCCGGTATCTTGCTGGAAGATGGCCCTGGCGGCACCAGCTGGAGACGATCTTGATCTAGGTATAACGTAGAGCACGCGAAGGTGAAACGCCATTCACCTACACCCCTGTAGGCGTCTTCCGCAAGCGAGAGAGGAGTTAATCATAGGTTCCCTAGGAAAGTATCAAAATTGATCGGGCGTAACTTGATGCCAAAAAAACCTAGTCTAAACAAATAGAGGGGAAACAGGTATTGTGTCCCCGGACTCTTATACCTACCTGCGGATGGAAGATTTGGCGGTAAAACTCGATTGTAATTCCGAGTAGACAACTGACAGTACGGCATATAGCAGACTATTTAGGAGGCCTTTATTAGCGCCAAATAATCTGTTAACGTCCATATTTAGTAAATCAAAACACTGAAGCAGGATGCTCCCCTATCACAAAGAGTCATCCTGGCTAAACACAAATGAGAATTGTTATGCGTGCTGTATATTACAATATTCGCGCATGTCGCATATTTCAATATCAGCGCATGTCACATAATTAACTGTTGAACTAAACCGCTACGCGGTAGCTTTCCACAACCAACCAATG
>CBFDBF010000340.1:0-1852 GCA_965602975.1 uncultured Gammaproteobacteria bacterium
ATCAGAGCCGGTAACCTCATGCCCCATAGATCTAGCCAGGAGTGCAATACCTCCCATAAAGGTGCCACAGATACCGAGGATATGAATATGCATATCAGGCAGCCACCGGCATAATCTGCTGTATCAATATATTGATCAGAACAGTATATATCACAGCAATCATCACCCCAGCAGCAAAACGTATATTGAATGTATAGCGGAGGATATTCCCCACCACCGCTAAACTACAGATCAGCATCAATAGACGGAGAAGAGCGCCTATAACATTAATACCACCGATCTCATCACCCAACAGAAACATCCCCAGCATCAAGGCCGGTATATTGATAACCGCACTAGTGCCAAACAGAGCAGTTGCTGTCTGTAGAAACCGCTCCTCCATCTCCATAAAATAGAGCCCACCCCGCAAAAAGATCAGCAGCAGGAAGATATCCAGTAGCGATGCAGCCAATACTGGGCCAAGCTCATGCAGATATGGCATCAACAGCGGAATAGTAGTAGCCAACGATGCAGCAATAGTGACGAACAACAGGGAGTGCGAGATAGGCAACTCCTGTGGCTTAGCCCGGAACAGGCTGATATCTATAAATAGTTGTAGTAGTTTTGACATCGAATAATCCCTAAAGGGCAGACACTCTGTAGTATCATACCTGCTCGACTATCCATTTGCAGAATTGATCCAAAAAAATGCACGAACTACATATAGATACAACCGCTGCGCTAGAAGCTCTATGTTCACAGTTACAGGGGAGCAGTTGGCTCGCCCTGGACACAGAATTTCTTCGCGAAAAGAGCTACTACCCCAAATTTTGCCTACTCCAGATATCTAATGGCGAAGTAGCTGCCTCCATCGATCCTCTGTCCATCTCCGAACTAACACCACTACTAGACCTGCTCTACGATAGCGCAGTGGTAAAGGTGTTCCACGCCGGACGCCAGGATCTGGAGATCTTCAACCACATATGGGAGCGGCTCCCCAAACCGCTGTTTGACACACAGCTTGCCGCCACTCTGCTAGGACTTGGTGATCAGATCGGTTATGCCAACCTGGTACAGAAACTACTAGGACATACATTAGAGAAGGGTCACACCCGTACCGACTGGTCACGCCGCCCGCTAGAGCCGGCACAGCTACGCTATGCACTAGATGATGTTATCTATCTGGGAGAGATCTACCTAAAACTGCAGACACAACTACAGAAACAGGGGCGCACAGAGTGGCTACAGGATGATTTCAATCAGCTGGCCAACCCCGAAACCTACCGCAATGATCCAGCAATCATGTGGCAGCGAGTCAAAGGGCATAAATACCTCAAAGGGGTACAGCTTGCGATACTCCAGGCGGTCGCTGCCTGGCGTGAAAGAGAGGCCGAGCGGGCAGACCGCCCCCGCCGCTGGATTCTTAAAGATGATCTACTGTTAGAGATGGCTCGGAGACAACCGACCGATCTACAGGGGCTTCAAAAAGTACGCGGGCTAGAGGCCGGGAGTGTGAAACGCCATGGTGATAAACTGCTGCAACTGATAGTAGAGGCGAAGAGCAGCCCTAAAGAGAAGTGGCCGCAGACCAAGCAGCAGCCACCTAAACTGAGCCCAAACCGGGAGGCTATCACAGATCTATTGATGGCCACTCTGCGTCTAGCGGCAGAACAGGAGGGAATAACCGCCTCTGCTCTGGCCAATCGCAAAGAGCTGGAGCAGCTAGTAAGTGGCAAGCGCGATCTAGAGATACTAAGCGGTTGGCGCAAGACTATGGTTGGTGATTTACTATTAGAGGTGCTAGATGGTAGTAGTAGCCTGCAGATAGACAATGGCAAACTAAATATCAAGCATAATCCATAAAATTAACCTG
>CBFDBF010000341.1:0-1844 GCA_965602975.1 uncultured Gammaproteobacteria bacterium
GAGTAAAAATATATATTTGTGATATTACCCAGTTTTAGACTCCCCCTCCTTACCTAGGCTTCCACTCCCAGCTAACGCCATTCACCTGCATCCCTGCAGGCGTCCTCTACTTATGGTGGAGTGATGGTTTTCCCTACGCTAGTTGGAAGGTATCTCTTTGATGTGTATATCCTGCTGAGGGAACGGTATCTCAATTCCACTCTCTGTAAAGTGTTTGTAGACCGAAGTATTAAGAGTATCCAGCACTTTTCCTCGATGAGCTGCATGCTCGATCCAGCAGAGCAGCTCAAAGTCAAGACTGGAGTCACCGAAATTACGGAATCTAACTCTTGGCTCTGGCTGTGTACAGAGCAGTTCTCGGTTGCTGTTGGCAACCTCCATCATAACTTCACGTACCAGGTCTATATCTGAACCGTAGGCCACTCCTATCTTTACCCTGATGCGGTGCTTGGAGTAGGGGCCGCCGCTCTCATTGGTGATCTTGCTGTTACCCATAATAGAGTTGGGAATAGTGACCTCGATATCATCCAGGGTCAGAAGGCGGGTGCTACGGATACCAATATGGGTGATACGTCCACGTTCACCGCTATCCAGCACTATAAAATCACCAATCTTGTAGGGCGCATCTGCCATGATAAAGACCCCAGAGAATAGATTGGCCAAGGTGTCCTTGGCGGCAAAACCGATGGCTAGACCGGCGATACCGGCGGAGGCGAACCATGCGGTCATATCTATATTCCAGGACGACAACACCAGATATGCCGCCATAGCTACTATCAGTATCCAGGCGAGGTTTTCAAACAGTGGCAGGGTTTGAGTACGAACCAGACGTTTCTGATCCTGTGAGTGGCTGATACGACGTAGTATCACTCGTGCCAGCTTTAACAGGAAATGGCCCCAGAGCATTACGGCTATGCTTTTGATGATCGCGAGTATGACCCAAGAGGCCTCTGGCGGTATCTCCAGCAGGAGCAGGACTATGCTAAGGCCGAGTAGCAGAACAGTGAAGAATAGTGGCTTGTGGATGATATCTACTATCTGGTTGTCTATTCCTGTTTTGGTCTTTTTAGCCCAGCCGGCCAAGATGCGACTTATTATCAGGTCAACCATCTTGGCCAGTGACAGGAATATGGCTACAACTACTCCAGCCTGGATATAGTGATTGTCACTAATGGTTGCCAGATATGGCAGGTATTGATCAAGAAGCTCTTTCATGCCATCTATTTAACCACAGTTTGTTATGTTGGGTTAATAGTCAGTTAATTAAGAAAAATCTCCTCTACCTCCTGTAGCTGTTCAGCTACTCCATCGATGTTGATCACCTCTATATCAGGCTCTAGCCCAATCTTGGCGAAAGATGGTACCTTGTGCCAGTCTACCCAGGTTGCAGGATTCTCTGGTGGCAGGGTCTGGAGCAGTGCCACCAAGACGACATCTACATAGTCAGCTTGAGCTGCACCATCGTACTCAAGGTTTTGGTAGTTCGCTGGAACCAAAATCATACTGTCAGGAAAGTCCCACTCCTCCAGTATCTGCTGTCCCATGGTTGGCCCCAGAGTGGTAACCATCTGGTTTAGATGCTCTTTATCCTCCAGCAGTTCAGGGTATCGATCTGCCATCATTAGAACAGGCAGATTGCCTATATTGTGTACTAATCCAGCTAGCATCGCCTGATCGCTATCCAGATGGGCGATAGAGTGAGCCAATACACGTGCAATAGAGGCCACCTGTACCCCCTCTTCCCAAGTAGAGCGTAGCTGTCTATCCAGAGCATCAGAGGTGGCCTGAAAAATCTGCCTCATGGTGATACTCATTATCAGGTTGCGTACCAATTTATTACCAAG
>CBFDBF010000342.1:0-1841 GCA_965602975.1 uncultured Gammaproteobacteria bacterium
TGGTAGCAGTTCTGGAATATAAGGTTGCAGGTCAATATCCTTAATTGATAATTGTAGGGATGGCAAGCTGTGTTTGTATCAGATGCAACAAGCAGTGATACGCAACGATCTATGGCGTCATACTGATTTTATAGCTTAAAAGGTAGCGTACTGCGGCCTAGTCAATGGCGCGAGAACTTGAGTATACCATGCCAAGAGATATACTCGTCTCTCTTCCAGGTTGTGGATGGCGCGGCACCATGCAAGATAACATAAGGGAGATAAAGGCCATACCAGCACCGATTAAAAATACCGCTGAATGTGATTGCACCCAGATCAATCCCATCACTACAGGCAGACCCACCGCGGCGATATGATTTATGGTAAATCCTACAGCGGCTGTTGAACTAATATCTTTTGGGTCGGCGATCTTCTGAAAGTAGGTCTTAATCGCAATCGCCATTGCAAAGAACATGTGGTCCAACACATATAGACCGGCTGCCATACGATGGTCAGAGACAAAAGCATAGGATGAGAAGATCAGAATAAGGCCGCAGTATTCAAAAATCAGGGCATAACGCTCCCCAATTTTACCGATCCACTGCCCTATCTTGGGGGCTAAAAACATATTCAGGATCGCGTTGATCAGAAATAGTGTGGATATTTGAGTGACACTATAACCAAACTTCTCCACCATCATAAAGCCGGCAAAAACAATGAAAATCTGGCGCCTTGCACCTGACATAAAAACCAGTGCGTAGTACAACCAATAGCGTCTACGCAGCACAATCTTTTTATGTTGGACGGTCTTCTCCGGATAGTGTGGAAATACCCACCAACAATAGACCGCAATAAGCAGTGTTAAGCCGCCTCCAACAGAATATATGGTTATGTAATCTATGGCCCATACTCTGGTGGCCAGTGCCAGTAAGGCGTAAGCAATAATTGATACAAAAGACCCAACTGCAATCATCTGCCCTAAAACATGTGGCGCCCTCTTCTTATCCAGCCACTGCAGAGAGAGTGAGGTCTGCATGGTTTCGTAGTAATGAAAGCCAAGCGACATCAATACCGTCGTAATATACAGGCCCCAGGTGGATGGAAACCATCCGGTTAGCATCGTGCCTGCCCCCAGTAGAATCAACGATAGATATGCCAGGCGCTGCTCTCTGACCAGCAGCAATAAGAACACTACAGCAAAGGCCATAAAGCCTGGCACCTCACGCAGACTTTGTAAGATACCGATCTCCCTGCCGGTGAACTGCACCTGGTTGATCGAAAAGTTATCGATTAGTGCCATCCAGACTGCAAAGCTCAGGGGCACCGCTGCCGTCATCAGCATCAGTAAAAGTTCTGGTCGTTTTGATCGGCGCCAGTTCATTGCTTAACTATACACGTTAAGGGGGACAAATATTTATTATGATTACGATTCGATAGCCATTTATATGGTAGATATACCACAAGCGTAAAATATGTAGTTTTATTCAATGATTAACTGAATTATGCTCTTTACCGAAATTATCCAGCTCTCTTGAGTGGGTGGCAATTACGGTATAGAGAAGCAAAAAACCATAGTATTTACAAGGCGTTTAGAGTTGGTTTTTAATTGCCACCCAGATTGTTATGCTGTTGAAGATAGTCTTTAAATAACTCGAACTCCATGGGCTCTGCAACTAAAAATCCCTGGATGATATGGCATCCAAAGTCAGCGAGTTTCTCAAGTATCTCCTGGGTATCGACACCTTCCGCCACCACTGTTACACCTAGATTTCTGGCCATACTGACGGTGCCTTCTACGATGATCGCATCTGCTTTTTGAGAATGGATGTCTTTTATCAATGTTCTATCTATCTTGATGACAT
>CBFDBF010000343.1:0-1836 GCA_965602975.1 uncultured Gammaproteobacteria bacterium
CCCGTTTGCTGGGGGAGATACTCTCCCCCTCCCCACTGGTGGGGAGGGTTAGGGTGGGGAGTGAAAAACCAGTTTCTTCTGCTTGCCAAGGATGGGGCAGAGTCCCCCTAAATCCTAAACCCACCATAACGCTTACGCACGCGATGATTGATAAAGGCTATGCCACCGAGAAAGCCACCGAGCAGAAGCAGGAACAGGGTAAGCAGGTGCCAGCCTGAAAAGAGAGAGTTGTTGTCGTGCGCCTCCGGAACCTCTTCCATCGGGGCACCCAGTAATTTTGATGCTGCGCTGATCCGCTGTTGCAGCTGCCGTGCCTGTTGCTGTGCACGGATGATCTCAGGCTCTTTAGAGGTTGCTGCATTTAGCCCATCTTTGGTTGCAGATAGCTCTTTTTTTAACTCAATAATCTCAGCTTGTGCCAGCTTCTCCTGGGCCGCGTCTCGGCTGAGTTTTTTGAGGTGATCCTGCAACATCAATACCTCTTCCTGACTTGTTGTGGCCGCCTTGCGCGTACTGTCCAGCTCTTTTTTTAGAGTGGCTATGTTGCTGTTGTTGACGGTGTTGCTGCTGTTGCCAGCTCCATTTTTGAGCAGTTTGATCTCTTTGCGGTACCCATCTATATCCTGTTTGGCACTGGCCAGCTCTTTTTTCTGAGTTGTAATCTGCTGTTTGCTTGCATCTAGATCACTACTGGCTTGCTTAATCTTATCCTCCGCCTGCACCAGTTTTTTCTTGGCCACCTCCAGCTCTTGTTGTAGTTTGCTGTTATCACTGCTGCTAGATGTAGTGGCAGTGCTAGCGCTCTTTAGCTTCTCTTTTGTCTGTTGGAGCTGTTTTTTTAGTTCACTGGATTTGGCCTGTAGCTCCAGTAGCTGTGCCTTTGCTGGTTTCTCATCAGTGATATAGGTCGATTTTATCCACCCCTCGCTACCGTCACCCAGCAGCACCCAGCTATACCCCCCTTCACGCTTTTTTATATCCAGAGGGGTGCCGCTTGGGATCACCTTTATCGGCTTGGTGCTGTTATCCGGGGTCTCATATACACCAACCAGTAGCTTGTCGGTTATATGCGCTGCCTGCATGGCAGTGGTGCTGAGCAGTAAAATAGTGAGCAGTGTTTTCCGCATAACTGTTATTGGCTCCCGCTGGCAGTGATTCCGCTGTGGCGGAGTAGGGCATCGATCTCTGGCTTACGCCCACGAAAGGCGATGAATAGCTCCATGGCATCTTTGGATCCGCCCATCTCCAGGATATTATGCAGGAATGAGCGTCCAGTTTCCTCATTAAAAATACCCTGCTCTTCAAATAGTGAGAAGGCGTCCGCAGATAGCAGCTCTGCCCACTTGTAGCTATAGTATCCGGCGGTGTAGCCACCGGCAAAGATATGGGCAAAGCCGTGGGCGAAACGGTTGAATTCGGGAGGGCGGATCACTGCAATCTGCTCTCGCACCTGCTCCAGGAGTGGGTAGATGCGCCCCCCTTGGGTTGGGTCGTACTCCTGGTGGAGGCGGAAATCGAAGATAGAGAACTCCAGTTGCCGCACCATCTGCATCGCCGACTGGAAATTACGTGCCGCCTGCATCCGCTTATAAAGCTGCTCTGGTAGCGGCTCTCCAGTTTCCCAGTGGCCGGAGATTAACGTAAGAGCCTCCTGCTGCCAGCACCAGTTCTCCAGAAATTGGGAGGGTAGCTCTACCGCATCCCATGCCACGCCACTGATCCCAGAGACGGCAGGGTAGTCGATACGGGTTAGCATATGGTGTAGACCGTGACCAAACTCATGGAACAGGGTCAGCACCTCTTCGTGGGTGAAGAGTGCCGGCTTCCCCCCTACTG
>CBFDBF010000344.1:0-1836 GCA_965602975.1 uncultured Gammaproteobacteria bacterium
CTGACGGGTAAAAAACTGGTTAAAGCTGTTGTAGCTTTTGGGGTCTGGCTCTGCTGCGATGCTCATGTCGACGGCATAGAGTTTGATTGCCTGGTTTATCAATAGATCTTTGAGTGGCTCCCATTCGCTCCGGGTGAGCCAGTGCATTATCTGTGACAGCAGGTGGTGTGGTAGCAGATACTGTAGCAGGATAAATAGTTTCCCAGCTATTTTTTGGATGCTATCTATGATGTTATCTCTGTCCATAATTCACTCTATTACCTTCTCGATTTGTTAGATTTCACGCAGGCCATCAGATGGCTCTATCCGGGCCGAACGCATCCCGGCCAAGGCTGCTGATAGTATAGCTGAGCCGGTGGTCAGAGCTAGTGCCAGCAGATAGTGTATGGGTTGTAGTTTGCATACCTGTTGTCCGCTATCAAGTTGCAGGGTAAGCATGTCGTTTATTGCCCAAGAGGCGAGTATATATATCGTTATCGCCAGACCCCAGCCCAGCAGCGCAGTATAGAGTGCCTGTAGCATCGGGAACCATATTATGTCACCGGTACGAAATCCCACTAGACGCAGTACCGACAGCTCTTTGCGCTTGCGGTCTACATTGGCCCAGAGGTTGGCCCCCAGAGAGAGAGAGAAGCCGACCAGTCCGATTATGGCGATGGCCCAGTAGATCATTGACAGGTTGTGGTTCATCCGCTGTACCACTTCTATATCTCCTGCTTTGGTACGCACATTGGCGCCAGCACTGTTGAGCTGTTTCTCCAGTGTAGCAACATCGTAGATGGAGCGAGCATATAGTCTAAACCCAGGGTAGGTACGCTCTCCCGTATATGGTGCTCCCTCCCATCCCATGGCTGTTACAGCACGGCCATCTCGAAAATCTTCAAGCGCCTCCATCAGACTGAGGGAGGTGAAGGCGGCTTCACGTGGGAACGCCCTGGATGGCGCTACTCCGGCCACCTTCAGGGTGATATGAACCCGCTCTTTTTCGCCTCTAAAGCGGCGTGTTAGACTGCCATCTATCTGCTCCCCAGGTTTTACCTGTAGTCGTTTGGCAGCGCTGTGGGAGAGGATGATCTCATCTGTGCCGCTAGGAGTGGCATCAACGTCTACCAGCAGGGGGTCTCCAGGTCCGGATGAGATAATCTCTACAGGCAGGATGCTGGAGCTACCAGAGCTGCTTAGCTGGATGGTGGCAGCTATGCTACGGGTGCGGGGTACGGCGAATATCACGTCATTGCGTTGGCTCAGTTTGGCGATCCACTCTGCGGTGAAGCGGCCGCTTCCGATCTGCTGTATCTCCCGGTTGCGTGGCTCTTCGATAAGTCTATCTATCATGCCGCCAACGATGCCAAATTTAAGTCCAAACAGTACCAGCATGGGAGCCAGAATAGCAGCCAGGGCGAGGACAAAGCAGCCGGACATCTGCCACTCATGGAAATAGTCACGGCTGGCCAGGCGCAGGGTCTTTATAGGGAGCATATAGTCTCTCTCTAACCGTTTACTTCGGTCTCGGTGGTAAGGCCATTGTTGGAGCATCTGGTGTGGTGGGAGAGGCGGCGTAGATCCAGCTTTTTGATATGGCGCCAGGCGTGGCTGGCGACAATCACCGTAATCTGCATCTCATCTACCAGGCCGATAAACAGCGCCATGATTCTCTCTGCCGCAATTGGATCGACTGAGGCGGTTGGCTCATCAGCAATGACAATAGATGGGTTGTGTGCCAGCGCTCGGCCGATAGCTACTCGCTGGCGCTCTCCGGTGGAGAGCATGTCGGGCAGTTTATTCAGATGGTTACCGATGCCGAGTTCATCTGCCAATCTCTTTACCGTGCCATCA
>CBFDBF010000345.1:0-1833 GCA_965602975.1 uncultured Gammaproteobacteria bacterium
AACGCCATAGAGAATGATGGTGCCATAACCCAGAGTGACCTGCCGCGCATTATGCAGGCCAAATATCAGCTACTAGGACAGGATGGGGTGGTATCATTTGAGTACGATACTGCCAAATTCGATGATATAGCTGGGCTATCTAACCTCAAACAGTGGCTCGCTAATCGCCGCCATAGCTTTGGCAATAGCGGAGCAGAGCCACTCAAGGGGATACTACTGCTCGGAGTACAGGGTGGCGGCAAGAGCTTGGCTGCCAAATCGGTGGCTGGAGCATTTGATGTGCCACTACTACGTCTAGACTTTGCCGCCCTCTATAACAAATATATCGGTGAGACTGAAAAAAATCTACGTGAGGCGCTGCGTACCGCCGAGGTAATGGCCCCCTGTGTCCTCTGGATCGATGAGATAGAAAAGGGCATCAGTGTTAGCCGCTCTGATGACGGGGTGTCACAGCGAATCTTAGGCACCCTCTTGACCTGGATGGCAGAGCGCAAAGAGCATGTCTTTATTGTAGCCACCTCTAACGATATTCAGAGCCTGCCGCCAGAGCTGATCCGTAAAGGACGACTGGATGAGATCTTCTTCGTCGATCTACCGGATAGCATGGTACGCAGAGAGATCTTCAAGATCCATCTGCGCAAACGCAACATACCACCAAGCAGATTTGATCTAGAGCTTTTGACCAACAGCAGCCACGACTTTACCGGTGCCGAGATCGAGCAGGCAATTGTATCTGCCAGTTATGCCGCCCAAGCGAGAGAGGAGCCGTTGGAAACGGAACATCTGCTAACCGAACTGGAGAGCACCCATCCCCTATCAACAGTAATGGCAGAGAAGATCACCGCCCTGCGTAGCTGGGCGGCTAAGCGTACGGTGCCTGCGTAGAGGCTTATTAAACTACCCACCATAACCCTCGGTAAAGCTTCCGCTCCAAGCTCACGCCCCTTACCCACATCCGTGTGGGTAACTGCTCCTGCGTTACCCTAGCACCTATTTCCCTATAGGCATCCCCATTTATAGGGTTGGAATAATCAAATGGGAGCAGAAGCCTAGGCCAGGAAAAAACCTAAAACCCTAGCGCCGAAACTGTAACCGTTGGCCACACGGCTCTGGATTCAGCTCCCCATGTCTATAGACGATATTACCATTAACCAGAGTGGTATCCACCGTAGAGCGTAACCGATCCCCCTCCAGTGGCGACCAGCCACACTTGTATAACAGATCATCCCGCTCCACCCTAAACGACCTATGCAGGTCAACCAATACCAGATCGGCCCAGTAACCCTCCCGCAGATAGCCCCGTTCGACTATATCAAAAAGTTTGGCCGGGGCGTGACAGGCCCGCTCCACCAAGGTCTCAAGAGAGAGATGCTTATCGTGATACAGCTCCAGTAGCATAGGTAGTGCGTGCTGCACTAGCGGCAACCCTGATGGCGCCTGAAAGTAACCATTCTGCTTCTCCTCCCAAGTGTGAGGAGCGTGGTCAGTACCGATCACATCGAGCTGCCCACTATTCAGGGCCAAACGCAGAGCATCTCTATCCTGCACCCTCTTGATCGCTGGATTGCATTTAATAGAGGTCCCTTTAGCCGCATAATCGGAATCATCAAACAGCAGATAGTGGACACACACCTCAGCAGTTATCCGCTTATTCTCCAGCGGTGCGGTAGTGAACAGCTCCAGCTCCCGTGCGGTAGAGATATGCAGCACATGCAGCCGAGTATCGTGGCGCTTGGCCAGGTCCACAGCAAAGGATGAGGAGAGCAGACACGCCTCAGCACTGCGGATATCTGGATGGTAGCTGATAGGCATATCATCTCCATACCTCTCACG
>CBFDBF010000346.1:0-1829 GCA_965602975.1 uncultured Gammaproteobacteria bacterium
TACGCTCTATCCCGAAAGAGTTTTTAAAAAACGCCCACCACTGGCTAATACTACACGGCCGCTACACCTGTATAGCGCGCAAACCCAACTGCAGATCATGCATTATTGAGGATCTATGTGAATATAGTGAAAAACTCTTAGACTAGCCCTGTTTGTCCCGGCTAGAGCCACTAGGCATAGTAATCCAGAAGGTGGTCACTACGGTAGTAGTTAACCAGCTCATCTGCATCCACCACCCCTTGAGATTCATCAACATCTGCTGCTATTAAAGCCACGCCAACATCTTCATCCTGCTGCTGTTGATATGGATCGGAAAAATCGCTACGAGCACTGCTCTCACGTTGACTCACATCCACGTTGACCAGTTGAATATTACTCTCTGCCAACATATCGCGCAGCCTTGGTATGGCCGCCTCCAGCGCCTCTTTTACTATCCCGTGCTGAGCGGTAAAATTGATGTTAGCCTGATCATTCTTAATAGATATCTGTATATTGAGCGGCCCTAGATTGGGTGGCCGAATACGCACCGATGCCGACTGCACCTCACGTCCCACCATCCACAATATACGCTCTCCCATAGCTTGATCCCAACCCCTCTCGCCGGGTGGAATAGTCACCGCCTGCGGGAGAGATACTGGAGAGCTGTTTGCCATAAAGGTACTGGAGCTATTAGCAGGTGGTGATATGCCGACACCGTTCGCATCCATATGCGCGGCTAAATTAGAGACCATATCAACCATTGATGGCCCCACTCTAGGCGGTGCAAGAGGCTGTGGCACAACCATTGGTAGCTCCAGTTTGGCCTGTGTGACAGCGCTATCACGCGGCAGCTCTGGTGCCGATTGTTGGCCGTTTTCTGCTCTAAACAACAATTGCGGATGCTGCTCCGACCTTTTAGCTGGCTGTTTTAGCACCCCTTCACCCACCACAGAATTCACAGCAGGAGAGAGATCAACCTGTGCAAAAGATGAGGCTGGAAGGCCTATATCCTTACCATCCACTCCCAAGACGGAAAAAATTGCCGCAAGCGGCAACTCCTTGCCGTCTATCAGCATCTCCTCTAACGATGCAAACTCCTCTGCCGAGAGCCGACTACGCAGCATCTCCATTAACTGGGGGGATAACTCTGATCCAGATAGCATCTCAGAAAACCCGCTAGATCCAGCCGCTGTAACCGGCTGGAGCAGGCCACTATCGGCAGTCGTCTCAATAGCCGTGGCTGTCTGTATAGGGGTTTGAGTAACAACAGGAAGCGGATTATGCATGGCTCTACCTTGGCTAAAATATTATCTGCTACAGTGCATTGCAGATAGCGTGCCAGACAGAGGGTGAGAGATATTGAATGCAGTGGCGCCTCTATCGCATCTCTAGCATATCCTGCATATCGTATAGCCCGTTCTGCTGCTGCATGATCCAGCCAGCAGCACGCACCGCACCATTGGCGAAAGTCATACGACTGGAAGCCTTGTGGGTAATCTCTACCCGCTCACCCATAGCGGCGAACATAACCGTATGCTCACCAACGATATCCCCAGCACGACTGGTCTCAAAACCGATGCTCTTGCGATCGCGCTCACCGGTCACTCCCTCGCGACCATATACAGCGCACTCTTTTAGATCACGCCCAAGGGCATCTGCCACCACCTCACCCATACGCAGGGCAGTACCAGATGGAGCATCCTCTTTAAATCGATGGTGCGCTTCGATGATCTCGATATCAACATCGTCCCCCATAACACGCGCTGCCATATCCAGTAGTTTGAAACAGAGATTGACCCCGACACTCATGTTGGGTGCAAAAAGTATTCCGATATCTTTGGCCGCTGTCA
>CBFDBF010000347.1:0-1828 GCA_965602975.1 uncultured Gammaproteobacteria bacterium
CCACTCTGTAGTGATTCTATAAGATCGCTCTCCTCCCGACTGGTGGTAAGCATCGCCACCGACTGCTCTGGATTGTGGCTGCGCAACTCCTTTAGCACGTCGATACCATACATATCCGGCATCCGCATATCGAGCAGTACTATATCTGGTTTATGCTCCGCCACCAGAGCTATCCCCTCACGACAGTCGCCGGTTGCCGCTATAACCTCTATCCCCAGACGCTGCAACAGCTGCTGCAAGCCAACTCGGAACAGGGCGTGATCATCAATCAGTAGTACCCGCATCAAAATTGCTCCTCCAGCCTGCCATCATCTGCTCTCTGCTCATGAGGATTGTAAATCAACTCTACTCTGGCACCCTCACCCAGCTCGCTCTCAATATTCAACTGACCACCGAGTCGCCGCGCCCGCTCCTGCATAATAGAGAGGCCGACATGCTCACCCGGAACGCCCGATGATGTGGCAGCAACAAAACCAACCCCATCATCCTCTACCAGAAACAGGTACTCTGCATCCTCTATACAGGAGATCAGAATACGTACATTTTTAGCCTCGGAATGTTTGCGAATATTGGCAAGACACTCCTGGATGATACGCAATATCTGCTTCTCCTCCCCAGCATTAAGTTCGATATTGGCGCAGTCACGCTGCAGTAGAATATGGATACCACTCTCCCGGCGAAAACGCCGCACCAGTTTTTTTAGCTCCGGCTCCAACCCCTGCTGCCCCACCGGGGCAAGAAAGCTGTTCAACAGTGCCCGTAGTTCGGTATGGGCCTCATCGATCCCACTGCTGATACGCTGTAGATCCGCATCAACCTCTGTAGAGACCACATTCTTATCCAGTGTATCCTCCAGCATACGCACCTGAAAACGGAGACTTGCCAACGTCTGAGCCAGTGAGTCGTGCAGCTCATGCGCCAAAGTGGTGCGCTCCTCCATAATGGAGATACGCCGCGACTCCTCATCTAAATTGTGTCGAGCTATGGCCATACCAAGGTGGCTACCGATGGCCGTCAGCAGATCAAGCAGTTCCCTGCGTCCTGCCACCCTATCTCTATCAACATAGAGCGAGTAGTAGCCCAACCGCTCCCCTTGATACTCTAGTGGTACTTCGACAACACCAACCTCCGCTGCCGAAAACATCGCATGCTCAACTACCTCGATACAGCAGCCGGACGGATCACTCAATATATCTCCCCGCGAGATGCTCTTGCCACAGCTACAAATAGGGAGTGGCAACTGCTCTTTACCACTAAGGAACTCACCATCCAATCCAATGCTTCCCACCAGCCGCATACGCCCATCAGCAACCACCAGATTAATACTGGCAGAGCGGGCACACACCATGTCGTGCAGAAGATGGAGAAAACGGATCAGCAGATCATCCAGGTTACCAACCTGGTTGATACTGGCCGCCACATCATACAAGATCTGCAGTGAGGTGGTCTGTTGCGACAATCTTCTGGTCTGATAATCTACCCGATCCTCCATATCAGCATAGATCTCGGTCAACTCACCACTCAGGCTATCAAAATCACGCACCACTGAACCGAGCACACCCACGTTTTCAAATGGCAGGGTGTTGAGTGGATCGCCTTGACACACCTTGGCCACCGACTGCTCCAGTTTCACCAATGGCATAAATAGTTGGTTACGCAGCCTTATAGCGCCGATAAAGATGGTGACCAGTGCCAGACCCAGCGCTACCAATAGCCACAGCATCAAACCCCAACCCTGCCCCGACTCAACATATAGCAGCGTAGCAATGATGACAGAGGCAGCCAACGCCAGCAGCAGCACCGCAAGCGGCATTAGCAGTCGCCCCCC
>CBFDBF010000348.1:0-1822 GCA_965602975.1 uncultured Gammaproteobacteria bacterium
TTTAAAATGTTAGGTGATCTTTTTAATAACATATCAAACACCCCAACAAAGTTATCCATTTTTTTTCTATTAAAAAAAACCCCGCGACTCCGATCTGGAATGCCCTGCCATAGAGGGTGCTGCTGGCTCTGCCCCACCTCATTCCAGCCCATATGAGGGATCTTGCGCTGCCGACCATCTCCATCGCGGCTCTCTGGGAACCGGCGCACCTGCCCAGAATAGAGTCCCAGCAGGTCGGTACCGCCATTCTCTGCACTAAACTCCAGCAGCACCTGCAGCCCCATGCAGATCCCAAGAAACGGCCTGTTCCTGGCCGCATCCAGCACCGCCCGATTTAGGTGGTGATCAGAGATCGCCTGCATACAGTCACGAGCCGCCCCCTGACCGGGGAAAACCACCCGGTCAGCAGCATGGATCAGCTGCGGATCATCCGTCACCACCACCCGGCTATCGGATGCAGCTACATGCTCCAGCGCCTTCGCAACTGAGCGCAGATTGCCCATACCATAATCTATAACCGCTATGCTCTTGGCCATACCGTGCGAAAAGACCTACAGTGTCCCTTTAGTCGAAGGGATAGTGCCAGCCATCCGCGGATCTGGCTCCAGCGCCATACGCAAGGCACGGCCAAAGGCCTTGAACAGTGTCTCCGCCACGTGGTGAGCGTTGCGCCCCCGTAGACAATCTATATGCAGGGTTATTCCGGCGTGGTTCACCAAACCGTGAAAAAACTCTGAGAACAGCTCAGTATCGAACTCACCAACTCGACTACGGGGGAAATCCACATGAAACTCCAGACCGGGACGGCCGGAAAAATCTACCACCACCCGCGATAATGCCTCATCCAGCGGGACATAGGCGTGGCCGTAACGACGGATACCCTTTTTATCTCCCACCGCCTCTGCCAACGCCTGACCACAGGTGATGCCTATATCCTCCACCGTGTGGTGGCCATCTATGTGGATATCACCCTTCGCCTCGATCTCAAGATCTATCATGCCGTGCCGTGCCACCTGATCCAACATGTGCTCAAGGAACGGAAGACCAGTGAGCAGCGCGGAGTCTCCGGCACCATCCAGATTCATCCTGACGCTGATTTTAGTCTCCGCCGTATTGCGTTCAACCTCTGCGCTGCGCTGCATAGCTACTGGCTCCCATAGGGTCACTATCTCAAAAGCTCTATTCTATGCCAAATCGGGGGGAATTACTCTAGGAAACAGCTCAAATAATATTGGTGGAAGTAGCTCCTCATCCATATAGGGCTTGTGCTCCATCACTATAGAATAAATTAAAGAGAGTTGGCGCCCCCTTGGCTAGAGCATTAAAACAAAATGTTTGATCAAATTCTCACGTCTGTAGCCAAAATGTGACCGGGCCATCATTAATCAAGCCCACCTGCATATCAGCACCAAAGATACCGCTCTGGGTTGCAGCATGTCGCTTGGCAGCAGAGCGGCAGAGATAGTTAAACAGCCGCTCTCCCTTATCCGGGTCGGCGGCAGTGGAGAAGCCAGGACGGGTGCCATTGCGAGTATCGGCAGCCAAGGTGAACTGTGGCACCAACAGCAGCTCGCCATTTATAGCAGTCAGACTTAGATTCATCCGTCCATCTCTGTCAGCAAACACTCGATAGCCCAATATTCGCTCCAACAGACGGTCAGCCTGCGCCTCATCATCCTCCGGCTCCACCCCAATCAGCACCAGCAAACCTCGCTCGATGGCAGCGACCCGTTCGCCCTCCACCTCGACCCGGGCCTCGGAAACCCGTTGCAGCAGACCAATCACGTCAGCCATTCCGCGAAGCGATCGGTTGCCTCCACCA
>CBFDBF010000349.1:0-1809 GCA_965602975.1 uncultured Gammaproteobacteria bacterium
CAGCGATTAGTGAGGCCAAAGCGCTGTCGGATCGCCCCAGTTTGATCTGCTGTCGCACCACCATAGGTTACGGTTCTCCCAATTTGGCAGGCAGCCATGACTGCCACGGAGCACCTCTGGGTGAGGATGAGATCAAGGCTACACGTGAGCAGTTGGGGTGGCAGCATGACCCATTTGTGATCCCGGATGAGATCTACGCCGGTTGGGAGGCGAGAGAGCGGGGAGCAATTACTGAAGCGGCCTGGAGTGAGCGGTTTGCCGTCTATGCCGAGGCATATCCAGACTTGGCAGCAGAGTTTAAACGGCGCATGGCGGGTGAACTGCCGGTTAACTGGGAGCTGGAGGCGGATAAGTTTGTTGCCGAGGTGGATGCTGCGGCTGACTCTATGGCTAGTCGTAAGGCGTCACAGTTGACGCTTAACGGTTATGGGCCTCTGCTGCCGGAACTGCTAGGCGGTTCTGCCGATCTTACTCCATCCAATCTGACCGCCTGGTCGGGCTCCAAGGCGATCACTTCGGGTCATGTTGATGGCAACTACATCTCCTATGGGGTGCGTGAGTTTGGTATGAGTGCAATGATGAATGGTATGGCTCTGCATGGTGGCTTTATTCCATATGGCGGTACCTTTTTGATGTTCTCTGAGTATGCCCGTAATGCCCTGCGGATGGCGGCACTCATGCAGCAGCGGACTATTTTGGTCTATACTCATGACTCTATAGGTTTGGGTGAAGATGGGCCTACCCACCAGCCGGTGGAGCAGATATCAACCCTGCGTCTGATGCCCAATATGGATGTGTGGCGCCCTTGTGATGTTGTAGAGACCGCCGTCGCTTGGAGAGCGGCCATAGAGAAGCGGGATGGCCCTAGCAGTCTAATTCTATCGCGCCAGGGTCTGCCCCATCAGGTACGCAGTGAGGAGCAGATCGACAGTATTGCGCGTGGGGGCTATATTCTGAGGGAGTGTGACGGCACCCCAGATGCCATTATTATAGCTACCGGTTCGGAGGTAGCACTGGCGGTTGAGGCTGCTGCCGAGAGCAGTCAGCAGGTGCGGGTGGTATCTATGCCGTGTGCGGAGATATTTGATGTACAGGATAGAGAGTATCGAGAGTCAGTATTGCCGGCTGCAATTACTGCGCGGGTGGCGGTTGAGGCTGGGGTGAGTGACTACTGGTATAAATATACCGGTCTGGATGGGCAGATAATCGGGGTCGATAGTTTTGGTGAATCGGCACCAGCTGGAGAGCTGTTTGTGCGGTTTGGATTCACTGTAGAGAGAGTTTTAGATGCGGTGACAGCGGTCACAGCTTAAAGATTTATATAACGGAGAGAGATATATGGCGATTAAAGTTGCAATCAACGGTTATGGGCGTATCGGACGCAATATTACACGAGCACTCTATGAGTCTGGTCGGGATGATATAGAGATAGTTGCGGTTAACGACCTCAGTGATACGGAGTCCAGTGCCCATCTAACCAAGTATGATACGGCGCACGGTAAATTCCCTGGCACCGTTGAGATTGATGGCAACTATCTTGTTATCAATGGGAATCGTATTTTGGAGTGTACCGAACGGGATCCAGCTAATCTTCCGTGGGGTGAGCTCGGGGTAGATGTAGTGTTTGAGTGCACCGGATTTTTCCGTAGCAGGGAGAAGGCGAGTGCTCATATTAAGGCGGGGGCAAAAAAGGTGATCATATCTGCTCCCGGTGAGGATGTAGATGCCACGGTGGTTTATGGGTTTAATGATAATATTCTAAAAAGCAGCGACACCATCATCTCCAACGCCTCCTGTACCACCAACTGT
>CBFDBF010000350.1:0-1799 GCA_965602975.1 uncultured Gammaproteobacteria bacterium
AAACAGATGGGTAATCTATGGAGAGTGTGACCGAGCGCCCCGGCCTGCTGGAAACCCTGCGTGCCTATCGCCACCCGCGCGTCATCACCATGCTGTTTCTCGGCTTCTCTGCCGGACTGCCCCTGCTGCTGATCTTTTCTAGTCTCTCCCTGTGGTTGCGCGAGGCCGATGTAAGTAGGTCAACCGCCACCTACTTTAGCTGGGCCGCACTGGGCTATTCGTTCAAATTTGTCTGGGCCCCAATAATAGACAACATGCCTCTCCCTTGGTTGACCCAGGTATTGGGTCGGCGTCGTGCTTGGTTGTTGCTGGCCCAGATTGCCATCATTATCGCCATCCTGTGGATGGCTTTTACCAACCCGGCAGACAACCTCACCCCCATGGCCCTAGCAGCGGTGATGTTAGGGTTCTCATCTGCTACTCAGGATATTGTTATAGACGCCTACCGCATTGAATCGGTAGATAGGAGCATCCGGGCGCCGATGGCCTCCGCATACATTGCCGGTTACCGCATCGGCATGCTGGTGGCGGGCGCGGGAGCCCTCAAACTGGCGGCTTGGTTTGGCAGTGGTGAGGTCTATGACTATAGCGCCTGGAGGGACGCTTACATCTGGATGGCGGTTGCCATGGGGGTTGGTGTGGTCACCACCCTGTTATTTCCTGAGCCAGGCATAGAGCAAAAAGAGAGCAAATACCTCCGCAACCTTACCGACTATCTGCGCTTCCTGGCGCTATTTTTTATTGCGGTTGTCGCTCTGGTTGCGATCTTTAGTTACTCGGCCCCACTGTTTGAGCTTGTCAAGCAGGGCCTGGACAGCCTGATAGGGGCGCATGCCCTGACCAGTTTTACTGCGGAGCTATTGCGCATGCTGTTTGCCTTGATGTCAGCGGTGGTTGCAGCCCGTTTTGCGATTGCCATGGGGGTTGCCCCGCACGAGGTGTTTTTGGAGACCTATGCAGAACCCATGTTGGATTTTTTTCGCCGCTACGGCAATATGGCGCTATTGATCCTGACCCTGGTGGGGTTTTATCGCGTATCGGATATTGTGCTGGGGGTGATATCCAACGTCTTCTATCAGGATATGGGGTTCACCAAGCACCAGATCGCGGATATCACCAAGGTCTTTGGTCTGCTTATGACCATCCTAGGCGTGTTTCTTGGGGGCAGTCTGGCATTGCGCTATGGGGTGATGCGCATACTATTTCTCGGGGCGGTGCTCTCGGCGGCGACCAACCTGCTATTTATGCTACTGGCCCAAACCGGGGCCAATGTACCCATGCTGATTCTGGTTATTGCGGCGGACAACCTGAGCGCCGGTCTGGCTAATGCGGCATTTATCGCCTATCTTTCGGGGCTAACCAATATCTCGTTTACCATGTTTCAGTACGCCTTGCTTAGCTCGCTCATGACCCTGTTCCCCAAGCTGCTGGGGGGGTACTCCGGAGCCATTGTAGATTCAATCGGTTATAGCAGTTTCTTTCTTATGACCGCAGCCCTAGGAATACCTGTTTTATTGCTGGTCTATCTGGCTGGACGCTATATGCCGCCGGAAGAAAATTCCTGATTGCGGAACATGTAGACACTATTCACCAAAGGTTCATGTTTTTTGTTGCATAATAGGTAGTGAAAGGAGAGAATCGCTCGCCCTTTTATGGGGTGATGGCGGTATTTCGGTTTATCTAGATTAGGTAGCGTAGAGGCATAAGATGATGGTGGATAGCAAAGTTTTTCGTTCGTTGGTTCTCTTTGGACTGCTGATCTGGACTCAGTCGGTGCTAGCTGTTTCAGCTCCCCAAGA
>CBFDBF010000351.1:0-1793 GCA_965602975.1 uncultured Gammaproteobacteria bacterium
TATTGTTATTCCAATAACCGAGCATTACCGCTGGACTACGAGTTAGAAGTTCATCCTGTTCACCCAGCATAATCTCTACTCCAGGAAGTGGAGTTCCGACACTAGATGGATCATTCTCTTCTAACGAGTTAACACTGATCACCGGACTGGTTTCAGTTAGTCCGTACCCCTGTTGTATAGGCATGCCTAGGGCTATAAACATCTTCGCTATATCAAATGAGAGGGCAGCACCACCGCTGATAGCAAATCTGAGGTTGCCACCAAGTTTGGCTTGTACTTTGCTTGCAACCAGTAGATTAAGCAGTGGCCATAATAGAAGTAGTGGCGACCAACTGCTCCGCCCCTGATGGTACATAAAACGTCTCCATCCACAGGTTATTGTCAGGTTGAATAACCTCTGTCTAAATTGTGATCCATGGGTTAACTTGTCATCTATCTTGGCATATATACGCTCAAATATTCTGGGTACAGAGATAACTATTGTCGGCTTTATCTGTAAAAAATCTTCTGCCAACTGTGGGATGGAGCGTGCAAAGGCAACAGTGGCTCCGCTCAATATAGGGATATAGTAACCAATAGTACGCTCCAGGGTATGGGATAGTGGCAAAAATGATAGAAAGCGATCACTATTATAGACACTAATACTCTTCATCCCGGCGTCTGCATTCCAGAGGATATTACGGTGGCTCAACATCACCCCCTTGGATCTTCCTGTAGTACCAGATGTATATACAATAGTGGCTAACTGCTCTGCTCTAATGTCGATGTTAACCAGTGGTTGTGATGAACCTACCTTGGGTAGCCACTCTTCTGCCCAGCGTGGTGAGCTATCGGTTATCATCCCTTGGATCATATCTAGTGAAACGGTACGTTGTAAATCATGCAGTCTGTTTTTAACTTTACGCAGCACTTGCCACTGTTCTTGGCCACCAAGAAATAGTAACTTAACTCCAGCATCTTCGAGAATGTAGGCTATATTCTCGGCTCTGTCGTTGGTATATACAGGTACAACTACTAACCCTAGACCTAAGGCAGCCTGATCAAAGATTACCCACTCCCAGCAGTTCTGCAACATAATGGCCACCCGGTCTCCGGCAACCAGCCCCTCCTTCTGTAGTGCTTGTTGCCAGCGCACCACCTCACGTTTAGTATCCTGCCAGCTATGCTCCTGCCAGCACTCTGTAGAGGCATCAAATTGGATATAGGCGGTAGCGTTAGGGGAGAGGGCAACCCTCTCTTGAAAGGCTTCGGCCAATGTGTACTCAGGGTTGAATGGAATAGTATTATTATTCATATATATGTACCTAACGCCATATGTTTCCATCCATGGTCGGCAGAAAAACGGATCCCATGTTGCTGTTCCAGTGTATGTAGAAGCATCTCTAGACCCTCTACTCCACGGTTGTTTGCAAAATGCATCGGGCCACCGTGGAATGGGGCAAATCCAGTACCGAAGATGATCCCTGCATCCAGTAGGTCAGGGTCGGCCACCACCCCTTCACGCAGGCAGGCTACTGCTTCATTGAGTAGCCGCATAATCAGACGATTTGCAAGCTGCTCTGCTGTGGGTCCAGAGCTGGAGACTCTCTCTCGTACTGGTCTCCCCTGTTTCCAGTGGTAGAATCCATCTTCCGATTTACGTCCTAATTGGCCCTGCAATACTTTTTGACGCAGTATCTCTGGCATCTCCACAGAGAGCTTACTGGATAATTTGTCGGCTACCGCCATGCAAATATCTAGTCCTACAACATCGGCCAGCTCTATCGGCCCCATTGGCATACCAAACTGTTTAG
>CBFDBF010000352.1:0-1780 GCA_965602975.1 uncultured Gammaproteobacteria bacterium
CCTCATCCCGAAATGACCAGACATATAGCTTGAGGGATTTCAGCTCGACACAGAGCTGGTCAGATACATATTCGATCGATAGCTCAGCAAAATCTGGCTGGCCGGTCTTGGGGCAGAGGCAGGTAAACTCCGGCACCTCGATGCGGATAGTATAGTCTCGTTCTGGGTGCGGATTGGCAAAAGTTTCAAGACTCTTTTGGGGACGGCTCGGCATAGTGGTATCATGCTCCCATATCTGTAATTGATGGACGATTATACGGGCTAAATCTTCATGCGTCTTGAGAAAATAAAACTTGCTGGATTCAAATCATTTGTGGATCCTACAACTGTTCCTATTCCGGGGAATCTGGTCGGTATTGTCGGCCCCAACGGGTGTGGTAAATCCAACATAATAGATGCCGTACGCTGGGTTATGGGCGAGAGCTCTGCCAAGATGTTGCGTGGAGAGTCGATGGCGGATGTGATATTCAACGGCTCCTCCTCACGTAAACCGGTCGGTATGGCCAGTATTGAGTTGCTATTTGATAACAGCGACGGTAGTGCTGGTGGGCAGTATGCACAGTACGGCCAGATCTCGGTCAAGCGTCAGGTGCAGCGGGATGGGCACTCTACCTACATTCTGAATGGGGTTCGCTGTCGGCGGCGGGATATCACGGATCTATTTTTGGGAACTGGGCTAGGGCCACGCAGTTATTCGATTATAGAGCAGGGGATGATCTCTCGTTTGATCGAGGCGCGACCAGAAGATCTGCGTGTGTTTCTGGAGGAGGCGGCCGGTATCTCCAAATATAAGGAGCGGCGGCGTGAGACCGAGAATCGGATCAGACACACCAGAGATAACCTTAGTCGGCTGGATGATCTGCTAGAGGAGGTGGATAAGCAGCTACAGCGTCTCAAGCGGCAGGCGGCTACTGCAGAGCGCTATAAAAAGCTGAAACAGCAGGAGAGGACGTTAAAAGGTGAGGTGTTGGCGTTACGTTCACACGCCATGGAGGAGTCTATCCAGCAGCAGCAGAGCCTACTCACGGAGCAGGAGACCAAGATGGAGGCGGCGGTCGCCGGGCAGCGTAAGCTGGAGTCGGAGATAGAGCAGGGGCGGAGCAAGCAGCATGCTGCCAATGAGACATTCAATCTTGTTCAGGGAAAGTTTTACAAGGTTGGATCGGAGATAGCCCATCTTGAGCAGTCGATCAAACACATTACTGAGTTGGGTCAGCAACAGGAGCTGGATCTGCAACAGACCGAGCAGACATGGCGAGAGTCAGAGGATCTGCGGGGCAAGGATAGTGAGCTACTCAAAGAGTTATCCACCAATTTAGAGCAGGATGAGCCACACCTGCTGGCGGCGCGTGAGAGTGAGCAGGTAGCCAGCCAGCAGCTCGCCCAAGAGGAGAGAACCCTTTTGGCCTGGCAGAACGAGTGGGATGAGTTCAATCGGCAGGCGGCAGAACCTGCGCAGAGCGCACAGGTAGAGCGTGCCCGGATCAACCATCTGGAGCAGCAGCAGAGAGAGATGCAGACGCGACAGGAGCGTCTGTCTGAAGAGCTGCAGCGTCTCCAAGCCAGCTCTCTGCAACAGGAGATTGAACAGCTACTGGATGGAGAGAAGGGGTATCTACAGAAGACAGATGAGCAGCAGCACCAGCTTAAGCTGGCGAATAGAAATATCCACACCGTACGTGATACTAATTCTCAACTGCTCAATAGACAAGATGCAGCCAGGGTAGAGCTCCAGACGGTTAAAGGTCGCCTATCCTCACTGGAGGCGCTGCAAGAGGCG
>CBFDBF010000353.1:0-1778 GCA_965602975.1 uncultured Gammaproteobacteria bacterium
AGCTTTTTCATTTGGTCACCCTCTCTGGTACTGGCTTGGTCTTATCCATCTTGCTATAGATGGGCATTAACAAGAAAAATGCAAAGTAGTAGATGGTACCGATCTGCGCCATAATCGTGTACAGATCAGTGGTTGGCTTCACTCCCAGATATCCAAGCATGATGAAGTCAAACACAAACAACCCAAGCAAAACCTTATACAGGGTACCTTTGTAGCGGATCGACTTAACCGGGCTACGGTCCAGCCAGGGCAGGAAGAACATGATCAGAATAGAACCAAACATAGCGATCACGCCCGGGAATGCAGAACCTAAAACAGAGGGAACAGCACGCAAGATGGCGTAGAACGGGGTGAAGTACCAGACCGGGGCAATATGCTCTGGGGTCTTCAGCGGATTGGCCGGCTCAAAGTTTGGGTGCTCTATGAAGTAGCCTCCCATCTCTGGCGCGTAGAACAGAATTGCGGCAAAGATGAACAGAAAGCCTGCAACACCGGCGATATCTTTCACCGTGTAGTATGGATGAAAAGGTATACCGTCTTTGGGTATGCCATTCTCATCCTTATGGTCTTTGATCTCGATACCATCCGGGTTGTTAGATCCAACCGCATGCAAAGCAACGATATGTACGAACACTAAAGCAGCCAGGATAAACGGCAGCAAAAAGTGCAGTGCAAAGAAGCGGTTCAGGGTAACGTCGGAGATAACATAGTCACCTCGAATCCATATACCTAGATCCTCTCCTACAAATGGTACAGCACTAAACAAGTTTACAATAACCTGGGCACCCCAGTAGGACATCTGGCCCCATGGTAGTAGATAGCCCATAAATGCAGTCGCCATCATAACTAGGTAGACAACCATGCCGATGATCCACAGTAGCTCACGCGGCTTACGGTAAGAGCCGTACATCAACCCGCGGAACATGTGCAGATAAATAACCACAAAAAATGCGGAGGCGCCGGTGGAGTGCAGGTAACGGATCAACCAGCCCCAATCCACATCACGCATGATGTATTCCACCGAACCAAATGCCAGATCAGCATCAGGCTTGTAGCTCATGGCCAACCAGACACCGGTGGCAATTTGCAACACCAAAACCAGCAAGGCCAAAGACCCGAAGAAGTACCAGAAATTAAAGTTCTTGGGGGCGTAATATTCGGCCAGGTGCTCATTCCAGACCTTGGTCAGGGGAAAGCGATCATCTATCCAACCGACAAAATTCTTCATTGCGCTCATCAGGCATCTCCTCCATCTTGACCGATCACAACCTTGGCATCTGAGATGAAGTAGTGTTTTGGCACCACTAGGTTGGTAGGTGCTGGCACACCAGCGAATACCCGACCAGCGAGATCAAAGCGTGATCCGTGGCAAGGACAAAAGAAACCACCCTTCCACTCTGGACCGAGATCTGCTGGAGCAACATCTGGGCGATAGGTTGGAGAACAACCAAGATGGGTGCAGATACCAATCGCCACCATATACTCCGGCTTGATGGAGCGGTTCTCGTTCTTACAATACTCAGGCTGCTGAGGAATATCTGAATTTGGATCGGCCAAAGTGTCGTTCAGAGTGGGCAGATCACTCAAATTCTGCTCAGTGCGACGAACAATCCAGACCGGTTTGCCACGCCACTTGGCTGTCATCATCTGACCTAGCTCCAGCTTGCTGATATCAGCCTCTACCGGAGCACCAGCTGCCTTGGCCTTCTCACTAGGGGCCCAGGCCGCCAGAAAAGGATAAACTACAAAGCCGGTCCCTACTGCCCCGACCACACTAG
>CBFDBF010000354.1:0-1770 GCA_965602975.1 uncultured Gammaproteobacteria bacterium
TGGATTTACCCCGGAAACTGCGTGGGCCACGTGGCAACTGCTGCATGCAGGGCTCTATTTTGAGGGCGATCTGGAGAGCATCAAGGCGCGTAGTAGCGCACAGATCAGAGCTGATCTTAAGGCGCAGGAGGCTAAGATTGTAGCTGAGCGAGAAGAGGAACAATTTATAGCCAGAGTGCAGAGTGGGGAGATTATAGAGCAGGATCGCAAGCGGCTGGCGGAGGTGGAGCGGTTCGCCTTTGGGCAGAGTGAACGCAGCACCATACTACAGACCTTGGGACTGCAACAAAAACCGGAGAGTGGCCACCGCCTGTTGCTAAGTACCGGGTACTGGCAGAGCGACTTTAACCCCCATCCACAGCGGCTCTCAATGTTCTTGAATAACCCAGATATAGAGGTTCCAGAGTTACCAGATGAGGAGCGGCTCGATCTGACTCATCTGGCCGCTTACGCTATCGATGATGAGCAGACTACAGACCCAGACGATGCCTTGAGCCTTGATGGTGACCGCTTATGGGTGCATGTAGCAGATGTAGCAGCTTTAGTGCAGCCGGACTCAGAGCTAGATCTGGAGGCACAGACAAGGGGGGCAAACCTCTATCTGCCGGAGCGTACAATCCATATGTTACCTACGGCTATAACTATCAAGCTTGGATTGGGCCTGCAAGAGGTATCACCAGCCCTCTCTATCGGCTTTCGTCTCAGCTCAGTAGGAGAGCCGGTCGATATTAGTGTTACTCCAAGCTGGATCAAGGTGAGCAGAGAGAGCTATAGCGAGATAGACCAACGGTTAGAGCAGGAGCCATTCGCCACCATGTTACAGTTGGCGGAGCGTAACCAGCGGCGGCGTGAAGAGGCTGGAGCGACCGGAATCGATCTGCCGGAGGTGAGTGTCAGGGTGATAGAGGGGAGGGTAATTATCCGCCCCCTAGAGCGCTCTGGCAGTCGGCAGATGGTGGCTGCAGCGATGATAATGGCAGGTGAGGCGACTGCACGCTATGCTCTAGAGCACAATATCACTATTCCATTTGCAGTGCAGTCACCCCCAGATAGCCAGCAGCAACCAGAGGGGATGGCCGCTATGTACGCCTATCGTCGTCAGTTCAAGCCGAGCCAATCGAGCAGTGTAGAGTCACCTCATGCAGGCTTGGGGCTAGAGGCCTACAGCCGAGCTACCAGCCCTCTGCGGCGCTATCTTGACTTGGTAAACCAGCAGCAGATACGTGCCCATCTGCGGGGTGAAGAGGGGTTGTCACTGGATGCTATAGCCGAGCGTATTATTGTATCGGTTAGCGCCTCTCGCAGATTACGGCGTGCCGAACGGCTATCTAACAACCACTGGAAGTTGGTATATCTCCAACAGAACCGAGAGTGGCAGGGTGTGGGTGTAGTAGTGGCATTGATGGAGCAGAGGGCTACTATTCTAATTCCGGAGCTAGCTCTGGAGACAAAGATTAGGCTAAACCGGAAGGCAGAGCTGGATAGTGAACTGCAACTTGCGATAAGAGAGGTGGATTTAACGGATCTTAGCGCACGGTTTCGAGTAGTATCGTAAGAGTAATATTGTCAGATAAAAGCTAAACTAATAAACATGAGCAAATCCGACCCATACGCCTCCTGCTCCCTCTGTCGTGTAATGCGAGCATTTGCCTTCAGCGCTATAGGTGCTGGTGTGGCGGGCTATACCGCTCGTTGGCTAGGTATGGAGTACAATAGTATAATCATTATCGCCTTTTTTCTGTTTACTTAGTGAAGATTGTGCTTCTTTGC
>CBFDBF010000355.1:0-1764 GCA_965602975.1 uncultured Gammaproteobacteria bacterium
TCCGTGAAGGTGGCCGTACTGTCGGTGCCGGAGTGGTTTCCAAGGTTATAGAGTAGTAGATTAAAAGTGGTTCCTGCCTTGCAGGGTTGAGGTTGTACCTCAGCCCTGTTTGCTCGAATCATGCCGTGTTTTAGGCCAGTGGCTCAATTGGTAGAGCAGCGGTCTCCAAAACCGCAGGTTGGGGGTTCGAGTCCCTCCTGGCCTGCCACTTTTACGCCTTGTTTGGCGTTATAAAAGGCAGGAATGAACGAACAGGCTGAAGTTGCAAGCTCCGGAATGGACACATTTAAGCTAATAGTAGCAATACTGCTGCTGATTGCGGGTGTCTGGGCCTTCTATGTTTACGCAGAGCAGTCGCTACTGTTGCGGGTGCTTGGTCTATTGGTTGTGGTGGGGATTGCTATAGCCGTGATTATGCAGACCATGATGGGGCGTAGGGTGTGGTCGTTTGCTGCAGACTCTCGTGCTGAGGTGCGTAAAGTGGTCTGGCCTAGTCGTCAGGAGACGGTGCAGACCACGCTTATAGTATTGGCAATGGTGCTGTTGATGGGGGTTATCCTCTGGTTGGTGGATATGGGTCTGCTGGCAATTGTTCGCAGTGTTACCGGTTAGGAGGGTCTGAATATGGCTATGCGTTGGTATGTTGTACACGCCTATTCTGGCTTTGAGGCCAAGGTGAAGCTTGCTTTGATCGAGCGGATAGAGCGTATCGGTATGGGCGATCTGTTTGGTGATATCTTGGTCCCGACCGAAGAGGTTGTTGAGATGCGTGCTGGGCAGCAGCGCAAAAGTGAGCGCAAGTTTTTCCCCGGTTATGTTTTGGTACAGATGGATATGACCGATGAGACCTGGCATCTGGTCAAAGATGTGCCTAAGGTGTTGGGTTTTATTGGTGGCTCTGGCGACAGACCAGCCCCGATCTCTGATCGTGAGGCGGATGCCATCCTCGATCGGGTGCGCGAGGGCGTTGAGAAGCCGCGGCCTAAGGTGCTGTTTGAGCCGGGTGAAGTGGTACGGGTGGTCGATGGCCCGTTTAATGATTTTAACGGTGTAGTTGAGACTGTTGATTATGAAAAGAGCAGGCTTAAGGTTTCGGTCTTGATCTTCGGGCGTTCTACTCCTGTGGATTTGGAGTTTACCCAGGTAGAGAAGGGCTAAGGAGCAGTTTTTTCTAGGAGCCTCTGATTTATTCAGTTGTTCTAGTAGCAGATGGATGTGCTGCCATTGTCTATAGCTGTAAGCAATATACAATGAAGAAAATGGAAAATTAAATTTTCCGTTTACGTGCGCTAACAGAATTGTGAATGGATCTGTTTAGAGCTTAAATCAGGGGGAGTCAGGGTAACCAGTCCTTGGCGTTTGCACCCATAGAGAGGTGAAGTATGGCAAAAAAAGTTGAGACTTATATTAAGCTTCAGGTTCCGGCCGCTGAAGCCAATCCAAGCCCGCCAGTAGGGCCTGCGTTGGGTCAACACGGCGTTAATATCATGGATTTCTGCAAGGCGTTCAACGATAAGACGCAGAAGATGGAGAAGGGGATGCCGATCCCGGTAGTGATTACTGTCTATACGGATCGCTCCTTCAGCTTTATCACCAAGACCCCTCCGGCTTCTGTATTGCTGAAGAAGGCTGCTGGTATTGCTAAGGGTAGTGGCGTCCCTAATATGGATAAGGTTGGGACTGTGACTCGTGCGCAACTAGAAGAGATTGCCACCATCAAAATGCCAGATTTGACTGCTGCCGATATGGATGCAGCGGTGCGTA
>CBFDBF010000356.1:0-1741 GCA_965602975.1 uncultured Gammaproteobacteria bacterium
GGGCACTACGCCTGCTACTGGTGACCCCGGATATGCATCGGGTACACCACTCGGTAGAGGATGATGAGGCCAACAGTAATTTCGGGTTTAATCTGTCACTCTGGGATAGGGTGTTTGGAACCTACACCGCCCAGCCACGGGCAGGGCATGAGGGGATGACGATAGGTATCCATAAATATCGGGATATAAAGTGGTGTGGCTGGTTGCCAGGAATGTTGGCGCTGCCATTTGTCGGTAAGATCAGCCGCTATGCAATCAATCGCCGTAGCTGGGATGGGGGTGAGTAGTGCACGATACAGTTTCACGACTGACAAATTCTGACTTCCCACCCATAGCGCGGGAGCGGCTCGCCACTCTGCAGATGAATCTGGGGTATCGCTGTAACCAGTCCTGTCTCCACTGCCATGTAAATGCAGGGCCAAACCGCAGTGAGCAGATGTCGCGTGAGACTATAGATACAGCCCTGGAGCTGCTCCAGACCAATAGCATCAAAAATCTCGATTTGACCGGCGGCGCACCGGAGATGCACCCTGATTTCTGCTATCTGGTGAGTGCTGCCAGAGAGCTTGGGGTGGGTGTAACCGACCGCTGTAACCTGACCATCCTGAATGAGCCTGGGATGGAGGATATGGCGCAATTCCTGGCCGCAGAGGGGGTGGAGGTGGTGGCTTCTATGCCCTGCTATCTGGAGGAGAATATCGATACACAGCGGGGCGAGGGGGTCTATCTCTCCAGTATAGAGGCGCTACAGAAGCTCAATGCCATCGGTTATGGACAAGATGGCAGTGGTCTGATGCTTAACCTTATGTATAACCCGGCTGGCCCCTCACTGCCGCCCTCGCAAGAGGGGTTGCAGGCCGACTATAAGCGGGAGCTACAGCAGCGGGCAGGGGTGCTGTTCAATCATCTCTATGTCTTGGTGAACATGCCGATCAAGCGGTTTGGTAGTACCCTGATCTCACATGGTCAGTTTGATGAGTATATGACGCTGCTAAAAAAGTCTTTCCAGCCAGGTAATCTGGTTACTCCGATGTGTCGCTCCCTGGTCAGTGTCGATTGGCAGGGGCGGCTGTATGACTGTGACTTTAATCAGATGCTCGGTCTGCCGATAGAGTTTGCTGATAGTAGTAGTCCCCATATTGCTGATTTAATGGGCAGAGAGCTACAGGGGGCACCTATAGTAGTGGCCGACCACTGCTACGGCTGTACCGCTGGCCAGGGTAGTAGTTGTGGTGGTGCTCTGAGCGGCTGATGCTGCCACAGATCTCTATTATTATTCCAGTGCTGAATGAGGCGGCTGGATTGGAGGCTACGCTGCTCTCTCTACAGCCGCTACGGCAGCGTGGGCATGAGCTGATGGTGGTGGATGGTGGTAGTTTAGATAATAGTGTTGCAGTTGCAACCAAACATGCAGATAGAGTAATCACCAGCAGGCAGGGCAGGGCGCAGCAGATGAGCAGTGGTGTGGTTGAGTCTAGTGGACAAATTTTATGGTTTTTGCATGCTGACAGTCAGCTGCCGGAGCAGGCGGATAGAGCGATTATAGAGGCACTGGATGGAGCAGAGGGGTGGGGTCGGTTTGATATTCATCTCTCCTCTGGACGTTGGCAATTCAGGATAATCGAGCGGTTGATCAATCTACGTTCACGCTGGAGCGGCATCGCCACCGGAGATCAGGGGATATTTGTGCAGCGAGCGCTGTTTTCTAGGGTCGGTGGTTATGCTGATATTCCTCTGATGG
>CBFDBF010000357.1:0-1740 GCA_965602975.1 uncultured Gammaproteobacteria bacterium
CAGACCATCTCCTATCGCCAACTCATCCGTGGTAGAGCTGCGGTGCATCTGCCAACCGGCAAATATGGCGATCAACAAGCCACCCAATGGCAACATAATATTGGCCGTCAGATAATCCAGTAGATCAAAGAATGTCTTATCAAACAGCTTAACCTCAGACCAGATATTAAACGAAAATACCGTGCCCAGACCCAGCAGCCAGATCACCACTCCAACCGTAATAGCAGCGCGCAGACGAGAGAGTTTACGATTCTCCACCAGCCAGGCTACTGCCGGTTCAATCAGCGATATGGCAGAGGTCCAAGCGGCAAACAGCAGCAGAATAAAGAACAGAGCCCCGAAAAACCGCCCCCCTGGCATAGCGCCAAAGGCGATTGGCAAGGTCTGAAATATCAGCCCCGGCCCGGCTCCAGGCTCCAATCCATTGGCAAATACCAGCGGAAAGATGGCCAGACCGGCCAGCAGGGCTACCAGTGTGTCCAGCAGCGCAATAGCTATGGCGGAGCTGGCGATAGAGCTAGACTGTGGCATATAGGAGCCATACACCATAATCGCCCCCATGCCGAGGCTGAGGGTGAAAAAGGCGTGTCCCATCGCCACCAGCAGAGGCTCCCCACTAAACAGACAGCTCTGCACCTCACCGATCATCTCACACTGATATAGAAGCTTGCTAAAATCGGGGGTAAATAGAAACCTCACCCCCTCCATAAATGCATCTGTGGTCGCGGCATAGCCCACCAAGATCAGCAACAGCAGCAGCAGCGCCGGCATCAATATCCGCACCGCACGCTCCAAGCCGTGACGCACACCCCGCGCCACCACCCCGACACTCAACACCATAAACATGGTGTGCCAAGCCAGTAGACGCTCTGGATCTCCCACTAGATCACTAAAAATGGTCTTGATACCATCTGGACCAACCCCGTTAAACACCCCTCCAGCGGCACGAAACACATAAGCCATCGCCCAGCCGGCAATCACACTGTAGTAGGAGAGGATAAAAAAACCGGCCAGCACACCGCCCCACCCCAGCAGTACCCAGTAGGGGCTGGCACCCTCCACTTTAGACAGGGCGCGCATGGTATTAATCGGACTCTGGCGGCCCCGCCGCCCGATCAGTATCTCCGCCATCATAATAGGTATGCCGATGATCGCGATACAGACCAGGTAGACCAGCACAAAGGCGCCACCACCATTCTCGCCAGCAATATAGGGGAATTTCCAGATATTACCAAGACCTACAGCGGAACCCGCAGCTGCCAGAATAAACATCAAGCGGTTGGACCACTGACCGTGGATTGAAGCCTTCTCTGTCATCACTAAATGCCCCTGATAGATATTGGACTATGCGGTTATTCTCAATGAAAATCGGTCACAGGACAAGGAAATAGCCAGATTGATCCCCTATTTCACTACCACCTATAGGCAGAGCTCAACTACAATGCACCCCATGAGCAAGAAATCAAAACAACGACCATCTGCTGGTGGCGCCACTATCGCCCTGAATAAAAAGGCAAAATATGACTACTTCATAGAGGATCGCTATGAGGCTGGGGTGGCGCTGGAGGGGTGGGAGGTGAAGAGCCTGCGTGCCAGTAAACTCCAGCTCAGCGAGAGCTACATCATCGTCAAGGATAACGAAGCCTTCCTGTTTGGAGCCCACATCACCCCCCTACCGACCGCCTCTACCCACATCCATCCAGACTCAGTGCGTACCCGTAAACTGCTACTCCACCGCCG
>CBFDBF010000358.1:0-1733 GCA_965602975.1 uncultured Gammaproteobacteria bacterium
GGCACCTCCATGTGCCTCGCCCTGCGGGCGCTGCCTGATGGCAGCGTGAAATGGGTATCCTACCCATTTAATCGAATCAAGTCCGTTCGGCCAGCTCCGGCACCTCTCCAGAATTATCTGTCATGCTACAACAGTGCTATTGCACTGTGGATCGCTTGATTTCACTCGGCACCTCCATGTGCCTCGCCCTGCGGGCGCTGCCTGATGGCAGCGTGAAATGGGCGTCCTGCCCATTTAATCGAATCAAGTCCGTTCGGCCAGCTCCGGCACCTCTCCAGTGGTTTGGCGCATATTTTACACTAATAGTGGTTGGTAGGTAACTCTTTGATTTTACTTGATCTATGGCTTTATCAGGATGATTATGGTGCAAGAAATTATAATCTCCCTTATCCCTAATAAATTACTAAAGTTTTTCTATGGTTAGTCGATAGTTTCCTTAGCAGACTGTTTTAACGGGTCTGATATATGTCGTTTCATATTAAGTAAGTCAGGGGTGCACTCATGTTTGATATTAGAAAAGTCCCGTTCAATGTAGGCTTGATCGCCTCAGTTTTGGCTCTTTCACTGCTGTTGGTGGGGAGTCAACTTTGGACGATCCTTAAGGTTGATCTTCCTATTGTACATGAGATAGACGAGCTTATTGTGGCGAATACAATGGCAGACTATATCATATTGGCTGCGGCGGAAGAGGCGAAAGAGCGTGGCTTTACCGCCAGTTTTATCTCCAAGCAGCTGGCCGGTAACACAGACCATGCACTCCAGAAGGATTACAAGGAGATGCGTAAGATTGGAGATGAGCATGTTAAACAGGTATTACAGATAGCGCAGAGGCTGGTGGCTGAGAAGTGGGGTGGGGCTGAGTTGATTGCCACTCTGGCCGAGGCGAAGAGCGACTGGTCTGCCGTAGAGAAGGCGCGGTCACAGGTCGATAGCAGTAGTGGCATCACCAGTAAGCATTGGGTCGATACCATGAGTCGTTTTATTGGCACCCTCTCTCGGCTACGTCAGTTCGCCTTTGCTCCATCTAGTGATCTGGAAGGTGTCATCTATAATAATGTGTCTATCAAGCATGCGGTCTGGCGGATCGGTGAGTATGCTGGGCGGGAGCGGGCCATGGTGGCAGCGGCGATCAGTAGTGGCAAGACGATTGATAGCGGGGCTAGGCACACCCTTGAGGGTTATCGTGCTGTAGTAGAGATAGATTTGGAGTATCTGGAGCGGTTTGCATTGGTGTTTCTTAGCAACAGTAAACATAAGGCCTTTGCAGTGGAGGTGAAGCAGCTTTGGGGAGATATCGAGAAGGTTTTCCTCGGTAGCTACCAGCAGACTAGGGAGCGGGTATATGCAGCGGCCGATACCGGGGTCTACCCCCTGACTAGTGAAGAGTGGCTACAACAGGCAACCAAGGCAATAGACACTGTGCTGGCCTTTAATAAGCCGGCAACAGCGGATGCTCTGCGACATGCTGAAAGCTTTGGTAATGCGGCTCACTTAAACCTTAATTTTGGCATAATTATATTGGTGGTCTCCCTGCTGTTGGGAGTCTTTGCACTGATGGTGGTGTTCGCTATAGTAAAGCAGGTCAAGGTGTTGCAGAAGTTGACTGCCACCGTAGAGAGTGAGAATGATCTTACCCTGCGAGCCGAGACGGTAGGGAGTGATGCGATTGCCGAATTGGGTGGCTCGTTTAACGCTATGCTGGCCAACTTTGAGCAGATGCTGGGTAAGGTGGC
>CBFDBF010000359.1:0-1725 GCA_965602975.1 uncultured Gammaproteobacteria bacterium
ATGCTGCCCACGGCGGCGCGGTCGGTGGTGGCCAGCACCTGTACCCCATCCGCGGGCAGGCCGGCGGACTCCAGGCCCCGGTGGATGCAGGCGGCGATGGCCTGGTTGGAGTGGAATGCCTCGGAGCCGCCCCGCAACACCGTGGCGTTGCCGGACTTGAGGCAGAGGGCGGCGGCATCGGCGGTGACGTTGGGGCGGGATTCGTAGATGATTCCTACCACCCCTAGCGGTACTCGCATCCGTCCCACCTGGATACCGCTGGGGCGATATTTAAGGTCGAAGATCTCACCGATGGGATCGGGTAGGGCGGCGATCTGTTGTAGCCCTTCGATCATCGAGTCGATCCGTGCCGGGGTCAGCTCCAGTCGGTCGAGCAGGGCAGCATCCAGCCCCCTCTCTCTGCCTGTAACCAGATCTTTGCGGTTTTCTGTCAACAGCAGTTCGCGGCTCTGTTCGATCTCTGTGGCGATGGCCAGTAGCGCGCTGTTTTTGGCACTGCTACTGGCAGCGGCTAGCAGGCGGGAGGCGGCACGTGCCTTGCTCCCAAGTTCCTGCATGTATGCGGTGATGTCTTGAATCTGTTCAGCCATAGTGTGAGACCTTAGGTGATGGCAGTGGGTTGATGCCACACATGCCGGTGGCGATCTGTTTGAATAGCAGCCAGGGGTTGTGGTAGCTGCGGCCTTTGATGGCACGGTCGGCCTCGCCACAGAGCAGCAGTAGTTGCCGCCAGTTGGCCTGGCGTTGTAGCGCCTGACTTACCAGCTGTTTGCGCTGCTGCCAGATGTCGCGTCTGCTACCAACCGCCTGTTGGGGAGAGCTACCGTTTTTTATCTGGTGGGCCAGTTCGGCCAGCATCCGTAGATCTTTGGAGAGCGCCCAGAGCAGCAGTGGTGCGGCGGCACCCTCTGCATCCAGGCCGTTGATGATCCGCAGGCAGCGTCTGCTGTCGCCAGCGAGGGCGCTATCGGCCAGATCGAATACATTGAAGCGGGAGCTATCTGCCACCGCATCTATTAACTGCTGGGGAGATATAGGGCCGGGGCCGTGCAGTAGTAGCAGCTTTTCGATCTCTTGGGTTGCTGCCAGCAGGTTGCCTTCGATCCGCTCCGCCAGCATGGCGGCGACACCCTGCTCTGGCTGGAGTCCATGCTGCTGCATCCGCTGTGCAATCCAGTTGGGTAGCTCATCCCCTTTGATCGGCCATACCCGCACCACTGCCCCCGCTTGATCCAGTGCCTTGAACCATTTGCTTTTGGTCTGGCTACCATCCAGCTTGGGCATGGTGACCAGTAGAAGGGTATCTTTTGGTGGGCGCTGTAGATACTCCAGTAGCGCCTTACCCCCTTTGATGCCGGGTTTGCCAGAGGGGATTCGCAGGTCGATGATGCGGCGTTCAGAGAAGAGGGAGAGGTTGCTCGCCTCGGCAGCAAGCTCGTCCCAGTTGAAGCTGCGATCCACCTCGATAACATCGCGGCTGCCGAAGCCATCCTTGCGGGCTGCGTTGCGGATCGCATCTGCCACCTCGCCCATCTGTAGCGGCTCGTCACCGCTGAGCAGATAGCTGGAGGCGAGCCCTTTGGCTAGATGTGCAGCCAGATTGGTTGGGCGGAGCTGCATCTATTTACTGCAGGTTGGCCTGTAGTCGCTGTAGCATCTGGTTGATTAGATCGCGCCGCATCTCTTCCCGCCAGCTATCCAGAATGCCGTATCTCTGGGTTAGGT
>CBFDBF010000360.1:0-1721 GCA_965602975.1 uncultured Gammaproteobacteria bacterium
CTGCCCATCAAGCCTGGTACGCCGCCGTTAACTCGCTGTTTGGCCGCTTCAAACGTTTTCAGGTCGACGACTCTGTCATCCCCTGGTGCACCTTCACCGACCCTGAAGTGGCGCGAGTGGGGTTGAATGAGCAGGAGGCGATAGAGCAGAAGATCGCCTATGAGGTTACTACCTACGATATCGGCGATCTGGATCGAGCCATAACCGATGAGGAGGCGCACGGTCTGGTCAAAGTGCTAACCCCACCCGGCAAGGATAAGATTCTAGGAGTAACAGTTGTAGGTGAACACGCCGGTGATCTGCTGGCCGAATATGTCCTCGCTATGCGCCACAACTTGGGGCTGAACAAGATCCTCAACACCATCCATATCTACCCAACCCTGGCCGAGGCCAACAAATATGCCGCCGGTGAGTGGAAGCGGGCGCACGCCCCGCAACGGCTGCTCCGCTGGATAGAGCGGTATCACCGCTGGATGCGCAACTGACAGATAACAATCAATATTTAGGGAGAACGGGACGAATAGCAAGACAACGCACGCAGGGCGGCCAGGGCAATAATGAGCTGTCAAAGATCGAGCGCGAAAAGGGGGTGGGCTTGGATATCACCTTTTGTATCACGAGATCGAAGACACGCTTGTAGGTGGGATGAGATAATAGTTATTTCCCAAAGCTGTGGGAAAGATTAGCAACGGGGTTGCAATAAGGTTTGTGGATAGGTCTTTCACGCCCGGCTTGTGTAGAGGATTTGGATTAAAACAAAAGCTGGAGTTAAAAATAGAAATCCCCTCCCCGTTTACGGGGACGCCTACAAGGAGGTAGGCGCTAGGGCAATGCAGGAGCAATTGCCGAGGGTTAGGGTAGGGAGTCTAAATAACTACAGATATCTTCCAGTACTGCATCTATATCGTTAAAAATATGATTGTTCCAATAGCGTAAAATGTGAAACCCTTGTGCTTGTAAGTAACTATCCCTTGCTCGGTCATAGTCAGTCCGTTTTGCATGTTGGCCACCATCCAGTTCAATAATGAGCGCTATCTCGATGCTGGCAAAATCGGCAATGTATGGATCGACCGGATACTGCCTGCGAAATTTTATGCCTTTAAGTTAGCGTTTGCGGAGTTTTTGCCAGAGCAGCCTCTCGGCATCAGTTGAGTTGGTTCGCATAGCGCGGGCACGGCTAGTGGTTTTGAGCATGCTGGTTCCATCCTTGGAATGATGCCCTTCATTGTAACATGCTGATATCTGTTGTTTGATTATGTTTTAGACTCCCCCTCCTAGCCTCCCCCACAAGTGGGGGAGCAATAACAGTTAGATCCACAATTGAGGGAAGGGCAGTAGTTTATTCCTACAAGTGGGGGAGGATAAACAGTATTAATCAAAGGATTCTTAAACCAATGTGTTATATAACACACCATAGTGCGCCATATAACACATTGATTGCATTGATATTTCTTACTACACTGCTCAGCTCTAACTGGGGCTTACTCGATGTGCCTAGCATCGACGTACTGCAGTAATCTATCTGATTTTGAGAGTAGGGGAACACAATCATGTACACATCTCTTCTGGCCACTCTGCGCCTGCTGGTGGTTCTGCCTGTAGCCATACTATTGACCACTTCCACCCTGTTGGCCACCGAGGTGGCACCATACAGCGATACACCGGTAATCTCGGTCACAGCATCACGGGTTGCTTCTGAAATTAAAGATAGCCCTGTTGCC
>CBFDBF010000361.1:0-1718 GCA_965602975.1 uncultured Gammaproteobacteria bacterium
CGGAGCCGTGGATTTTGCATTTAAGTGCTTTTTTCGTCATTCTGGCGAAGGCCGGAATCCAGAGAAACAGCCATTATTGGTGGAGATGGACCTCGGCCTTCGCCGGGGTGGTGGTATTGCGCGAACAAAAATGACTGTTACTCTCGAACCAACCCCCCGTTTTATGTTATGTTTCATCGGTTAATAAGAGACGCTAGGGCGTATCTGCACATAATCGTTATGACAAGGTGACACTATGAGTGAACTGCTGCAACAGAGCTACTACGGTAATACCATTGAGGTTTGGCTGATATCGCTGGGCATTATTGTGGGTGCGGTAATCCTGGCCAAGCTGGTCTACTGGATCTTCTCCAAGGTTGTTCGTGTCTTTACTGGCCGCACCAAAAGCAAGTTGGATGACATCATTGTGGATATGGTGGAAGAGCCGGTGGTGTTTCTCATTATCGCCAGCGGCATCTGGTTTGCCTTGCGCAGACTTACCTTGTCAGAGGGGCTGTCTAGCGCCGTAGCTAACTCTTACCATATGATCTTTGCTCTGCTGCTTGCATGGCTGGTTAGTCGGCTGTTGGATGCGATCTATCTGGAGTATCTGCGACCTCTAGTGGCAAAAAACAGTACCGATCTGGGTGACCAGTTGCTACCGGTTATACGTAAAGTGGTGAAGATGGCCATCTGGACCTTAGCGATTATCATCGGCTTGAATAATGCAGGTTACAACATTGGCGCACTGCTGGCCGGACTCGGTATAGGCGGTTTGGCCCTGGCCATGGCGGCTAAGGATACGGTCTCTAATATGTTTGGCGGCGCCACCATATTTACCGATAAGCCATTTCGGGTGCGTGATCGGATTCAGGTGGCGGGATTTGATGGAGAATATTTCCAGTGAACCATCGCGCAAGATAATACTAAACCTTGGGTTGACCTACGATACAACACCAGAGCAGATGCAGCAGGCCATGGGTCTGTTGAAGGCTATCAGTGATGGCAGCGATAACACTGAAGATAAGACGATTATCGCTTTTGATGGGTTTGGTGATTTTGCCCTCAATATCATGTTTGTCTATTACATTCGTAGCGGTGCTGATATTCCTGGCACCCAAACCGAGATCAATCTTGCGATTTTGAGCCAGTTTAACCAGCATAGTCTGGAGTTTGCCTTCCCTACTCAAACCCTCTACAACATAGAGGCTGCCTCGGTATGAGTATCGATATCCTGATTGGTGGTAATGGCAAGAGCAAGGTGGTGCTACCGGCCAGTACTGCCAATCGTCATGGCCTGATAGCTGGGGCTACAGGTACCGGTAAGACAGTCTCACTGCAGGTGTTGGCTGAGCATTTTTCCAGTATTGGAGTGCCGGTATTTCTGGCCGACGTAAAGGGTGATTTGTCTGGTCTGGCTAGAGCTGGCAGCAATAACAAGAAGATTGAGTCACGTCTACAGACCATCGGGATTGAGGGGTTTACTGCGCAACCGAGCCCCACCCTGTTTTGGGATTTGTTTGGCAAGCGGGGGCATCCGGTACGTACCACCATCTCCGATATGGGGCCGCTACTGCTATCCAGTCTGTTGGAGTTGAATGATACCCAGACCGGGGTACTATACAGCGCCTTTAAAATCGCCGATGACAACGGTCTGTTGCTACTCGATCTAAAGGACCTGCGCAGCATGCTCAACTGGATGGGGGATAATGCGAAGGATATCTCTTCTGAGTATGGCA
>CBFDBF010000362.1:0-1713 GCA_965602975.1 uncultured Gammaproteobacteria bacterium
TAGCTGGGAATCAAGATTTGCATAGATGTCATTACCGGTCAGCGTCGGGGTGGGATTGGTGGCATCACTGCCGGAACCGGCCAGATAGATACCATGGCGATTATCGGTCAGGAGGTTACCACTTACTGCCGGACTGCCAGCACCAGTAATATAGAGACCATACAGATTACCATGCACTCTGTTGGCAGTTACTGTAGGAGAGGCTGTATCAAGGCGGATGCCGGTGGCACTATATCCGGCACTCTCGATCAGATTGTCGGTCAGTGTGCCGCTCGCCGAGTCGCTCAGGGCAATACCGGTGGTACTGTAGTGTTGGATGACACTATTGGTAACACTAAAGGCGCTGGGGACAGTAGCCTCTATGGCCGTCTTGGCATAGAGCAGCTGGGTATAGGTCATACTCAGGCTGCCGCCACTGTTTATAGTTATACCAGCCCACCCACCAGCTGTGGGGGCGGCACTAGCACTGGTGAATATTACCGGAGAATCGACCTCACCCGCTACAACCAGACTGCCATCAACCGTCAAACCGTGGCTACTATTAAAGAAAAGCAGTCGCACACCCGCAGGAATAGTAAAGGTCTCTCCCGATGGGACAGTGAGCGGTGATACCACTAGATAGGTATTACCTGAGACTAAAGTGGTGGCATCGCCTACGTTGCCACTAAGAACAGCAACCGAGTCAGTTGAGTTGCCATTATGTCCATCCAGATAACCGGCAAAGTTAACTACCGGACTATAAGCAGGATTATCACTATAGTCATAGATGGTACCGGCTATCACCCCAGGCTCCGCACTGCCCCACCAGTTGCCCGTCGCATCTAGGGTAATACTCGAAGCATCGGTACCATAATAATAGGTATGATAGTTGTAAGAGCTGTTGGCGTAGATGCTGTTGCCCGTCACTACCGGAAGTGGGTTTTTAACCCCATAATAGTCCCCATGTAGCCTCACACCAAAGGAGTTAGCAGTAATAGTGTTACCCGTGATTAGTGGCGATGTATCACTGACAGAAAAATTTAATCCGTGGATATTACCAGTAAAACTGTTATCGCGGATACCATCGGTAAATACCGCCCCAATACCTGTCACATACACTCCGGATTGAGTGTTATCCTGAATGGTGTTACCACTGAGTGCATCGATCGTTACCGCATTTGTAATGTGCACTCCATATTGGTTATTGCGCAATAGACTATTGGTAACCGAACCTGAACTACCGCTCTCGAACTTAACGCCAATATTTGCGTACTCCACCACCGCGTGGTCAATGGTAACCACCGCACCTGCGCCCACCACAATACCCAGCCAGTTGCTCGCCGCTGGCGTCGAGTTGGCACTGGTAAGAGTCACTTCGTTGCCAACCACACCCGCAATATTCAGGGTGCCATTGACCTTAATATGGTTGTTAGCAATAAAACTTAACTCTACCCCAGGCTCTAGCGTCAAGGTCTCACCTGCTGCTACCACTAGAGTACCTAAAACTTCATAACTACCCGCAGCAATGGTGCCAGTAATAGAGCCTATCAATGGCGTAGCCGTACTAACTGGGTTCCCGCCATCGCTATCTAAATAACCGGCAAAATCAACTACCGGACTATTACTAGCATTATCGCTATAGTCATAGATGGTGCCAGCTATCACCCCAGGATCCGCACTGCCCCACCAGTTGCCCGTCGCATTAAGGGTGATACTAGAGGCGTTGGTGCCGTA
>CBFDBF010000363.1:0-1696 GCA_965602975.1 uncultured Gammaproteobacteria bacterium
AGGAGGGGGAGTTGGTGTGTACCTCGGTACTCTCTGGCAACCGCAACTTTGAGGGACGTATCCATCCCCATGTGAAGATGAACTATCTGGCTTCGCCGCCCTTGGTGGTGGCCTACGCCCTGGCCGGAACTATGGATATAGATCTGTATGCCGATCCCCTAGGAACAGATCACGAAGGCAATCCTGTCTACCTGCGGGACATTTGGCCCAGCAGCCATGAGGTGCAGGATATTATCCAATCAAACATCGACTCTGATATGTTCCGATCTGCCTACGACATCGTTTTCTCTGGAGATAGCCGCTGGCAGGGCCTGGATGCGGTCTCTTCCCAGAGGTACAACTGGGATCAGGACTCCACCTATATTCGCAAGCCCAGCTATTTCGACGGCATGACCCAGAAACCGGATTCGATTGAGGCCATCACTGGCGCACGGGTCCTGGCGCTGTTGGGCGAAAGTGTCACCACTGATCACATCTCACCGGCGGGTGCCATTGCGGAAGATAGCCCCGCTGGAGAATATCTAAAGCAAAACGGCATCCAGAAGGAAGACTTCAACAGCTATGGTTCCAGGCGCGGCAACCATGAGGTGATGATGCGCGGCACCTTCGCCAATATCCGTCTGCGTAATCTATTAGCCCCTGGGACCGAGGGTGGCTGGACCAGGCATCAACCCAGTGGTGAACAGATGTCTATCTATGATGCCGCCATGCGCTATAGGGAGGAGGGTACACCCCTGGTGGTGCTGGCCGGTAAGGAGTATGGCACAGGATCATCCCGTGACTGGGCGGCCAAGGGTACGCGACTGCTTGGAGTGAAGGCGGTGATCGCAACCAGCTATGAGCGTATTCACCGTTCTAATTTAGTGGGCATGGGGGTGCTGCCGCTCCAGTTCATGTCGGGTGAGAGTGCTGAAGGCCTGGGCCTGGATGGTGGTGAACGGTTCGATATTGCAGATGCCAGTAGCAAACCCAGAGAGTTGCAAATTACTGCAACCAAGGAAGATGGCAGCAGGATCAATTTTCAGGTGACAGTGCGCATTGATACCCCCAAGGAGTGGGACTACTTTATGCACGGCGGTATTTTACACTATGTGCTGAGAAGGCTTGCTGGCGAATAGATCCGTGAAGAAATTCATCTTTCTACTGTTGGTAGCTTTGACAGTTTGGAAGCTGTTATCAGACCCAGGTGATGTGTCTCTTGGTCCTGGGGTCATGGCAAAAGATCCTCCTACACAGATTAGTATCGAAAATCCTGCCAGTTTTGAGTTTGGTAAAAACAGGATTACTCCCCTGGCAAAATTTCATATCAAGGCCAAGGTTCTTTCCAGGGAGGACTACACATTCGATAAGGAGGCGGATGTTTCGCCCGTAGATCTGGCTCTGGGTTGGGGCAGAATGTCAGATGAGGCGGTTATTCAATATATCGATATATCCCAGAGTGGAAGATGGTACAGATGGCGTAGCGAAACAATGCCAATTCCGCAGCGGGAGATCGAGACCCACAGCGCTAATATGCATATGATCCCAGCCGATGATGCCGTTGAATCAGAGATCAACCGGACCAGAACTGGAGATATCATAGAGCTTAGGGGTTATCTGGTTGAGGTGGTTGCAGATGATGGCAGGCGTTGGAAAAGCTCCCTGACCAGAGAAGATACCGGAGCCCACGCCTGTGAAGTTATATGGGTGGAGGAGT
>CBFDBF010000364.1:0-1680 GCA_965602975.1 uncultured Gammaproteobacteria bacterium
TCAGTCAACTCCGAGACAAATACTTTGCCGTCACCGATTTTGCCGGTATTGGCACTATGCTGTATGGCATCAATTACCTGCTCGGCAAGCTCATCCACAATCGCAACTTCAAGTTTGATTTTGGGCAAAAAATCTACCGTATATTCTGCTCCCCGATACAGCTCTGTATGGCCTTTTTGCCGACCAAAACCTTTAACCTCGGTAGCTGTGATACCACTAACGCCAATATCAGCTAAAGATTCACGCACATCATCAAGTTTGAATGGCTTTATAATGGCCGCAATCATTTTCATATTTTTTCTCCACAAAAAAAGCCCATGCACTCCTAAGAGTGCACAGGCATCATTACCAAAAAACAACCCTTAGCAGATTGCTTGTTTAATCTGTCTTCATTGAACAGGCACAAAAAAGGCGCTTATTTAAAGTGATAACCTCACCACCTTAAATAAACGCCTTTGTCTATGCCAATTTGCCATCGTTGGCAAACTGATGGAGTGCACTCTAGCAAAAACTCAAGCAGATAGCAATCACTGCTTTAGTTTAATAGATCCGCAACCTCTACCACGCTCTTTGCCACAGCAGCTATTTTGATGTTTTTATCCATTGCCATTTTACGTAGAGCATTATAGGCATCCTCTTCACTCATATCACTCTTCTGCATTAAAATCCCTTTGGCTTTCTCCACAATCTTGCGCTCATTCAGTTGGGTACGCGTGCTATCAAGTTCATCTTTAAGCGCCTGAAACTCCCTGAATCTGGCGATTGCAATATCGATAATACCCTGGACACGGCTCTCTTCCAAACCATCAATAATATAGGCATTAACCCCAGATCTGACAGCATCAGATGCCATCATGCTACTGCTCTCATCGGTAAACATAACAATAGGCTTGGGCTTTGTTTGATTGATGGTATTTAAGTTGGCGAATATTTTATCGTTTGGAATATCGGTATTTAGGATAATGGCATCAGCATGAGTAGCTTCATTACTGTTAACCAACTCTTTACTAGATTCCAGCCGACAAATCACCTCGTGCCCTGCATCTTGCAACGCACGCCGCAGCATCGCCGAACGTCCGGTATTTTGATCGACCAGAATAATTTTAAGCCCACTATTCATATTTTCAATAACCTATAACACTCTATAATTTCAGGAAGCACCTAATTGGTTTCTCTACCGCTTGTGAAGAAGGTTAGAATGCAAGGTAGGGGAAATCATTGTACGCCCACCCATATATTCTATCAAACGCTATATATAGCAACTGCTAAAATAGTCCCACAACTAATTTCAAGGAGCGATATCATACCAAAGCTATGGAAAAGTCAGGGCTCTCTTGAGACTACTCCCGACCACAACTCTATTTCCTATAGTTACTAAGTGGGTATCTAATCGGTGTTCTAATATTTATGCAGATACCAGCCTGCTGTATTGATTACGGCCCACCTCTTTAGCCAGATACATAGCTTTGTCTGCAGTGCTGATCAAATCATCAATATCCAGACCATCTGCCGGATAGGTGCTGATGCCAATACTGGCCCCTACATACTGATCCACCCTCTCTCCGTTAACCTCAACCTGTATGGCCTGACCGATGGTATCTATAAGTTTCTGAGCCACCCCATTAACAGCAGCATCTCTTTTGACATTAGGAAGGACAACCACAAACTCATCCCCCCCTA
>CBFDBF010000365.1:0-1676 GCA_965602975.1 uncultured Gammaproteobacteria bacterium
ATTGCCCTCTAATAGCGGCTCGATCATAGTCTCAATCCGCTGTTGTGGCACACGATCAATATACTGCTCGATTGCAGCCTTAACCCCAGCCACTCCGAGCTGGCTACCATCCGGGATAAAACCCTCAGTCAATCCATCAGTAAATATATAGATAGCCCCACCATCTAGCTTCAGCTCCGCTTCGGTCAAGCTGATAGTCGGCAGTATACCCAATGGTGGTGCCACCGCAGGGTAGCTTATGTACTCCCCATCTCGGCTACGGTAGAGCGGTGGCTCATGCCCGGCATTACTCAGACAGACACTATCTTTAGCCTGATCAAATACCCCTACCACCAGGGTGATAAACATCCCCCTGCTGGAGGTCTCACTGATCTCCTCATTAAGACGCGCTAAAAGCTTGCCTGGGCGGTTCTCTATCTTGGCCAGGGCTCGAATCAGACTGGCAGCCTGCGCCATGAACAGGGCCGCATGCACCCCTTTGCCCGAGACATCTCCCAAGGCAAAGAAGATACGCCCATCCGGCAGATTAAAGAATAGATATAGATCGCCAGAGACGCTGCGTGCCGGGATATTGAGGGCGTGAATTGGTGCCCATGGCTCCGGATCGGGGGGCAGCAGGGAGCGCTGGATTGCCCGCGCCATCTCCAGCTCACGCCGTACCCTCTCCTGCTCCACCAGATCGGCGGCCATACGAGCATTGAGCATGGCGAGTGCCGCTGATGAGGCCAGCGCAGTCAAAAAACTGCGATCACGCTCATTAAACAGGCCATCCTCCCCCTGTTTATTTATCAGCTCCAAAGCCCCCAGCCGCTGCCCCCGCACGGTGAGCGGCGCGCACAGTACAGAGCGGGTAAGAAAACCGGTATTCTCGTCTACCGCTACATTGAAGGTGTGGCTACTAGAGACATCGCGGATAATCAGGGTCTCATTCGCCTGCACCGCACGACCCACAATACCCTGATCGGCACCCAGTCGCATACCGGTAATACTGACCGGCCCCATCGAGGCACGACACTCCAGGGTCTTATCATCATCCACCAGCAGGAATATCGAACCTCCCTCGGCGTGCAGATACTCCATGGTCTTTTGCAGGGCAACCCGCAGAGTCTCATCTATCTCCAGGGAGGCGGCAAAACTCTGGGTCATATCCGCCAGCAGCTCGAGATGGGCAACATCCAGCCCCTCCAGCCGATCTGCCAGCGGATGGTTGGTCAGCTTGTTACTGTTACTGCTCACCTTGCAAGTGTGGCACAACTACCCGGTTTCATACCACCACTACTCCCACGGGACTGGCGTGACAATTGGAGGATACCCTGTCCCCATAGGGTCAGGGGTAGTGGTATGCCCACCGCCCATGCTGTCTCTCTTCGACCCAGGGATTACCGGCTCCCTGTAGCCTGGCCGCTGTCGATCCTCCCCATCTGGGTCGCCAGACTGCCCATCTCCATCGGAGAAACCACCAAACACCACCCCTCTGGTCACCTGCTTGACCGGTGGGCCGCCATTTAGAGGTATAAAGTAGTACTCACCAGCGTTGCAGATATACTCCTTATCACCGATGGTGAACACGATCGAACCCTCAAGCACTCCGATGTACCAGCCATCTGCCACTCCCACACCACAATCACCCAGGCAGGAGCGCACTCCCGAGTGGGTACCACGGGTACCGAGAGTGG
>CBFDBF010000366.1:0-1659 GCA_965602975.1 uncultured Gammaproteobacteria bacterium
CAGTCTGATCTCTCACCATAGCATTAAGCATAGTAATGAACTTGCGCATACATGCGGTGATAGCAACCTTCTTGTGCTTTCCCTGAGCAACAAGCTGCTGATAAAAAGCCTTGATAACCGGATTGCACTGGGTGGCGCTAAGAGTGGCCATATATAGAGTTGTACGTACATTGGCTCTACCGCCTTGAATGCGTCGTTTACCTCTTGATCTTCCACTATCACGGTTTATAGGCGCTACTCCAACCAGAGAGGCAGCCTGCTTGTTGGTAAGAGATCCAAGCTCAGGCATATCCGCTAGCAGAAAATCAAGGGGTCAGCCAGCTTGATTGTTGACTAGCAATGGCGTACGCCGGATAAATAGCTAGATTACCGAGAATTGTCATTCCCAAGCAGCTGCTGCATATCATGCATCGAGGCAATAATCGCCAAGATATTTTTGAAAACGAAGAGGATATGCTTCGTATCAGGAGATGGCTCCATAACATATTGTTTTCGATTTCAGCAGATTATAAACACCGTTCCAAGCACCCAATAGAGAGAGGGAAACCGCCAACAGGCGGGGTTTCTATTAACTACCAGACCACATCCCTGTGGCCATACTCATGCAGTTTAGGTAAGGTCAAAACGGTCCAGGTTCATCACCTTGTCCCAAGCCGCCACGAAGTCATGAACAAACTTCTCTTGAGAGTCTACAGTTGCATAGACTTCAGCCAGAGCGCGCAATTCAGAGTTTGAACCGAAGATCAAATCAACCCTGGTACCGGTCCACTTCGGTTCGCCCGTTGCACGATCACTACCCTCAAAGGTATCCTCATCTGCAGAGGCTGCCTTCCAGATGGTACTCATATCGAGTAGATTCACAAAGAAGTCATTGCTCAGTGTCTCTGGTCGGTCGGTAAAGAGGCCGTGCTCAACCTGTCCAAAATTAGTATTCAAGACACGCATCCCGCCAACGAGCACTGTCATCTCGGCTGGAGTTAATGTCAACAGTTGCGCCCGGTCGACCAACAGCTCCTCAGCAGAGAGCGTATATCTGGCCTTCTGGTAGTTACAAAACCCATCTGCGATAGGCTCCATAACAGAGAATGACTCTACATCGGTTTGCTCCTGTGAAGAGTCCATGCGGCCCGGTATAAAGGGAACCGTCACATCATGACCAGCATGCTGTGCCGCTCTCTCCACACCTGCACACCCCGCCAATACAATCAGGTCAGCCATGGAGATCTGCCGGTCGAACTCACTCTGAATACCCTCAAGGGTCTGCAGCACTTTCGCCAGCTGATCTGGCTGGTTGACCTCCCAATCCTTCTGGGGTGCCAGACGAATACGGGCACCGTTAGCACCACCACGCATATCGGAACCACGGAAGGTAGATGCAGATGCCCAGGCGGTTGTAACCATCTCAGCAATAGATAGCCCAGAGTCAAGGATTTTACCCTTGAGGGTGGCAACCTCAGCATCATCGACTAGCTCGTGGTTAACCATAGGGATCGGGTCTTGCCAGATGAGCTTTTCAGCTGGAACCTCTGGGCCAAGATAACGAGTGCATGGCCCCATATCACGATGAGTCAATTTAAACCAAGCACGGGCCAATACATCTGCGACCTCATCCGGATTTTCATAAAAACGACGTGAGATTTTCTCGTAAGCCGGATCAAA
>CBFDBF010000367.1:0-1659 GCA_965602975.1 uncultured Gammaproteobacteria bacterium
CTAATGGTTGCGGCCCTGCGCAGCGTGATCCAGCTCACCCTGCTGGGGATGGTGCTAAAGATACTCTTCGCCCAATCCAACCCTCTACTGCTTGCTGCGCTCGCCCTGTTTATGCTGGCGGCTGCAAGCTACGAGATTATGGCACGGCAGAAAAGGCGCTTCCGCGGGTTAAAAGGCATCGGTATCGGCAGCCTCTACATGTTTATCTCCTCTTTTAGCATGACCCTGCTGGCTCTACATGTGGTGGTGCAGGTAGAGCCATGGTACGCCCCGCAGTACTCAATTCCGCTACTTGGCATGCTGCTGGGCAACGTTATGTCAGGGATCGCCATCGCCCTGAACACTCTAACCCAGAGCGTCTGGCAACAGCGGGGAGAGATTGAGGCGCAGCTGAGCCTCGGCCACAGTTGGCATCAGGCAATTGCCGCTATCCGCCGTAACGCCCTGCATGCGGGGATGATTCCAATCATCAATGCCGTAGCTACCGCTGGCGTCGTTAGCCTGCCCGGGATGATGACTGGCCAGATATTGGCCGGGAGTCCACCCCTGGAGGCGGCCAAATATCAGATTATGATCCTGCTACTGATCATGACCGGCACTGGCCTCGGTAGTATTACTGCGGTCTGGCTGGGTTCACGCCATCTATTTGATGAGCGGCAACGGCTGCGGCTGGAGAGAATACAGTAACACCATTAAGTTTTAATGAGCATCCGAATGAGCTTTATAACCAGTAGTACTAATGGGGTGGCGTGCATCAGCAGATCGAATATATCAAGCGGCCGCGTCAGGGCACCATTACTCAGCATACGCAGCTTCTCTACCAGATGAGGCTCTGGATAGAATGGCACCAACCCCAGCAGTAGAGCCGCTATAAACAACATCGATAACGGCAACTCATCCAACCAAACCAACATAGTAGAATCTCCTTACTAATGAGAACATAGAGTCACCCATAGGTTAACATACCACTCATGGGAGCACTTTTAGGTATTGCAGCTATCGGGGCCATTATCTGGTTCTGGCTGGATAGCGCCCGTGCCAGAGAGATTGCTACTGCAATTGCTGTTACCGGCTGTCGCCAACGAGATGTTCAGTTTCTTGACCAGACTGTAGGTCTAGAGCGCATGGGGCTACGCTGGACAACACAAGGGGTACGAATTCGCCGTACCTTCCGCTTCGATTACACCGAAGAGGGGGTGGAGCGGCAGCGTGGCCATATTGTCATGGTAGGTATAAACCTGGAGGAGTTCACCCTGGGGCTGGTAAGTACTAAGGAGAACATGGATTAGTAACTAATGCTATTTAACCACCTTAAGGCTAGGCCCAGTTGGCCTGTCTGGTGGTTGCGGCTCACTCTCTGCCTCCATATCACCCTCCTCTGGAAACAGCATGCCATGACCACTCTCTTTGGCGTATATACCCAGTACTGCCGCTGTTGGCACCACCACCTGCATTGGGGTGCCAGAAAAACGGGCGTCGAAGGTTATAAACTCATTCCCCAACTCTAACTTCTGTATTGCTGAGGGGGATATCAACAATAAGCGAAAATTCTTCATCGGATACTCTGTCGATTATTTTTCCGCTGCAGTCGGTTACGATTCTCATTACTAATCCCGTTTTATCATATGGAAACCTGAGCGATAACTTTTTATAGATTTG
>CBFDBF010000368.1:0-1630 GCA_965602975.1 uncultured Gammaproteobacteria bacterium
GCTCTGGGACTGGATCTTCTTCATCGCCTTGATGATATGGGCGGGGCCAGCGGCATAACCGATACGCCAGCCAGTCATGGAGTAGGCCTTGGATACTCCATTTAGCACCAGGCAGCGATCACCCAGCTCTGGGCATGCATTTAGAATATTGACGAATGGTGCATCGCTCCAGAGGATATGTTCATACATGTCATCGGTAGCAACCACCACCTTAGGGAACTCCAATAGCACCTTTCCCAGTTCGGCCAACTCCTCTTTGGAGTAGGCTATACCGGTTGGGTTTGAGGGGCTGTTTATGACCATCAGGCGGGTTTTGTCTGTTATTGATGAGCGCAGCTGATTGGGGGTGATCTTGAAGGACTGCTCGGCCCCAGCCTGGATGAACACTGGTACTCCACCTGCTAATATAGCCATATCTGGATAGGAGACCCAGTAGGGGGTGGGAATCACCACCTCATCACCCGGATCAAGGATCGCCTGAGCCATATTGTAGAAGCTCTGTTTACCACCACAGGAGACCAGAATCTGATCCAGCTCATACTCCAGGTTGTTATCACGCCTGAATTTGTCGATAACGGCCTGTTTTAGTCCGATGGTGCCATCTACAGGGGTATACTTGGTAAATCCACTCTTGATCGCCTCTGTTCCGGCTTTTTTGATATGCTCTGGAGTATCGAAATCTGGCTCGCCGGCTCCCAGGCCGATAATATCCTTGCCGGCAGCACGCATCTCTGCAGCGCGGGCGGTTATAGCCAGGGTTAGGGATGGTTTGACTGCCTGTACTCGGTTGGAAAGTTTAATGCTCATAGGTTCATCCAAAGTTATAATTAGGTGCTTATGCTCAAGATCCATGAACCTTAATCATATCTAATACTGTTGTTCAGCTAAACACTTTTATGCCAAAAAAGTTCAAATTAGTATCCGATTTTGCCCCTTCAGGTGATCAACCCGAGGCGATCCGTGGTTTAGTGGATGGTTTGAATGATGGAGAGGCTGGGATGACGCTGCTTGGAGTGACTGGCTCCGGCAAGACCTTTACCATTGCCAATGTAATTCAGCAGGTACAGCGCCCCACCTTGGTCCTGGCACACAATAAGACCCTGGCGGCTCAGTTGTATGGGGAGATGCGGGAGTTTTTTCCCGATAGTGCGGTGGAGTATTTTGTCTCCTATTATGACTACTACCAACCGGAGGCGTATGTTCCATCCTCGGACACATTTATCGAGAAAGATGCCTCGATCAATGAGCATATCGAACAGATGCGGCTGTCGGCCACCAAGGCGTTACTGGAGCGCTCAGATACTATTATTGTAGCGACCGTCTCCTGTATCTACGGCTTGGGTGATCCGCGTTCATATCTCAGCATGGTGCTGCATCTGGTGCGGGGGGATAGCATAGATCAGCGCACTATCCTACGTCGTCTGGCAGAGTTGCAGTATAGTCGCAATGAGGTGGAGCTGCAGCGGGCTACCTATCGTGTACGGGGTGACCTGATCGATGTATACCCGGCCGAATCGGAACGGGATGCGGTGCGGATCGAGCTGTTTGATGGGGAGGTGGAGAGGCTCTCAATATTTGATCCTCTGACTGGTGAGGTGCTGCGTCGAGTGCCACGTTTTACTATCTATCC
>CBFDBF010000369.1:0-1622 GCA_965602975.1 uncultured Gammaproteobacteria bacterium
CTCCGTCGAAAAATAGCAGCATAACGCTCTAACTGTTGACGATAACGCTCCTGCTCTCGATCGAGAAACCGCTCCTGAGAACCACCCTCATGCCGACTAACTTTGAAGTCTATAATCCAGCGAACACCTTCGGCATCGACAAAGGTTCGATCAACTATCACATTAACCACTCCATCTGTCTGTTGTGCCGTCAAGGCATATTCACTCTCCGCCTCTGTATGCTCGTTAGAGATGATCCAGCGACCACGCTCATCGGATATAGTGTTGAGCAGTGCCAGCTCGACCCTCTCTGACGCCTGCTCCAACAGCTCTGCCGCCACCCCGGAGTGGGACAGAGTGCGCCGAAACGCCGGACGCAGCGCCTTGACCCGCGCCTCATCCCAGAGGGTGACACCATCCTGGGAGATATACTGTAGATAGTGGTGTACTACGCTACCTAAATGCCGCGCCGCCTCCCCAGCCCAGTCGAACTCAAGGGCCACCCCCGCATCCGTAGGATCATCTACAGAGTTAACCAGCGGCTGCGGCCACTGCACCAGATCTAACTCCGGCAGCCGCCATGTCGCTGGCAGGCAGCGCAGACTGAGTGGTGGCTTCTCCAATCCATCCTCTACAGATGGGTGATACTCAAGCTGGGCAAATTCATCCTCTACCGCCGGCCAGAGTGACCCCAGCAGAGAGCCTGCTGGCGGCTTGTTGGTCTGCTCTTCTACCTGGTTATATCCGGTATGAGCCAGTAGATGGAGCCGCTTTTTTGCTCTGGTTGCGGCGACATAGAGCAGCCGCCCCTGTTCAAACAGGCTCTTACTCCTCTCCACCCCTTTTATATAGTCATAGATAGGGTCATCTTTATCTCTTACCCCTCTGATCGGCGCCAACAATAGATCCACACCACCACTGCCTACAGGGCGCTCTAACCACCGCAGCAGCTGCTGATCATCACCCCTGGTCTTGCGCCCCAAGCCGGGGAGGATAACCGTATCAAACTCCAACCCCTTGGCCTTGTGCATGGTCATGATCTCTATCTGTGGCGCAGCACCGTCCTCCGCAATATCGGGCGGCGCATAGAGGCCATCTATAGCCGACCCAAGCGCTACCAGATCGACTAGATCGCTCCCATCATCACACTGCTGCAGTAGATCAAAAAATAGCCGCGCCTCCTCTATACCACTCTGCGAACCAGGTATAACGGCACCGCCCAGCGCCAGCCAGACCCCCTCTACCCAGCTCCGTAGTGACCGCTGCCTCCGCTCCATAAAAGCGGTCTGCAGCACCGACCGCAGCCGCTGTAGCCGCTCCTGACCAGTGACTGTCAGCGCCTGACAGTGTGTCTCATCTTGTATCAGTTGCCACAGAGTGAGTTTCTGCCCACCACCAACCAGAGTGAGCAGATCAGCCAGAGTGAGGCCACACCACGGAGCGCGCAAGACCGCCAACCAGGAGAGTCGGTCGGCGGGATGGAGCATGGCTCGAGTGAGGGCGTGTAGATCCTGCACCACTGGCCGCTGGCCGAGCGGTTCAACCTCGACCGCACGTAGAGATAGCCCCTCTGCCCGTAGTAGCGGCACGATGCTCTCCAGGTGGCTGCGACCACGCACCAGGATGGCGATAGAGCCGTCCGG
>CBFDBF010000370.1:0-1613 GCA_965602975.1 uncultured Gammaproteobacteria bacterium
ACCCGGCCGCGGTAGAGGGCACTGTTAGAGACCTGTAACAGTCGAGCGGCGAGGGCAGCATCGGTAGCCACTATCTCGGCCACCTCGACAGCAGTGCTGTTCTCCTGCTCCATTACATCACGCACTTGGAGCGCCACCTCCGGTAGGGTGGGAAAAGTGATTGTATTGTTGTGGATAGCGGTCTGGAGTTTTGCTTGAAACTCTTCTGTGCTGATCATAGTAGTCTCACTTTAGAGGATTACACAAAGTCTGGCAGATTGGCGAGAAAATGGAACCTATTCCGGATCAAATGTATACGGTAGGTCTAGAAAATTTAGTTGTGGTCCTGTTATCTCCTTTAGATGTAGGCTATTTTCGCTGTATGCAACAGCTGTTATCACTACCAGTAACTCATAACCACCATCTGGGGATGGTCTGGCATCCACCACTCTGCCGACACTCTGGTCAGAGCCATCATCTTGGGGTGAGAAGAGTTCATCTCCAGGTTGTGGCGAGATGTCAGCAGCCACATGGCTGCGATACATCCGCCGTTTTAGCTGACCCAGATACTTCATTCTGGCCACTATCTCTTGACCTACATAGCACCCTTTGGTGAAACTCACTCCATCGACTAGCTGCATGTTGGTCATCTGGGGGACAAATGCTTCAACGTTATCACTATAGATCGTTGCCACCCCAGCCCGGATATCTAGCAGTGGCCAGAGATCTGCTCCGGCAATCTCTGCCTTCGCGTTGAGCTGTTGCCAGAGCGGTGCGATCTGCTCCACCGGACCGATTAGCTCAAACCGTGGTCGGTCTGCGGGCAGTCGTAGCAGGGTTATATCTTCCGTATGCGTGACACCATTATCACCGCTTGGAACGGAATCTAACTGGGTGCTTAGTAGTTCAGCGGCACAACTACCAGAGATACCGATGCGTACTAGTTGATCAGACACATCTTCAAGTTTTACTTTGGAAATCAGGACAAACATAGAGAGCCGCTTTAGAGTGATGGCTAGTAATTCTTGCGGAAATTGTAGATAAAAATCCCCATCCCGCATGAAGATGCGAAAACTGGCCAGCATCCTACCCTGTGGGGTGCAGTAACAGCTTATCTGGCTCTGCTCCTCACTCACTGCATGGATGTCGTTACTGAGCTGTCCCTGGAGAAAATCGGCCGCATCTTCGCCGCTTACCCGGATCATCCCCATAGATGATAGATCGCTCAAGGCGCACTCTGGAAAAGGGGTTGCATTAGGGAGTGTGACTATATCTCGCTCATCTATCGATGCAGACCATGATTCAACCAGTTTTTTCCACTGCTTATTCATCTTAATACTCTCCAATTGTGGTTGCATAGACGGTATCATACTGACTCTTTAATCCCCACAATAACTCTCTTCAAATTTGGAGAGAGCAGGTAAGAGAGAATAATGCAATTTAAAAGCGGCAGCCTAGTGCTGTACAAAATACATCCAGCTCGTGTTATTGCTATCGATGAGAAGATCGAGATTGAGCTGTCAGGTGGCAAAGTCAAGCGGGTACGGTCTAAGGATATAGAGCTGCTCCATCCTGGTCCAATGGGTAGTCTGTCGGAGTTGACAGAGCAGCAGGGGGATATAGAAGAGGCGCGG
>CBFDBF010000371.1:0-1605 GCA_965602975.1 uncultured Gammaproteobacteria bacterium
GATGTCATGGTCTACACCAATGATGACCCGATTGTGGCACGTGAGCTGGAGCAGATGGGCTGTATCGCTGTCATGCCTCTAGCTGCCCCGATTGGCTCCGGCCTGGGTATACGCAACAAACTTAACATCCTCACCATTGTGGAGAATGCCAACGTCCCTATCTTGGTAGATGCTGGAGTAGGTACCGCCTCCGATGCAGCTATCGCTATGGAGCTGGGGTGTGATGGAGTGCTGATGAACACCGCCATAGCCGCTGCCAAACATCCGGTGATGATGGCCTCTGCCATGAGAAAGGCGATAGAGGCTGGTCGGGAGGCTTTTCTGGCGGGACGGATGCCGGCTAAACGTTTCGCCTCCGCCTCTTCACCGCTGGATGGGATGTTTTTCTGAACATAGAGAATTAGAGCGCAATTATCGGGCTGAAGTCCGACCTACAAGCTATATTTGAGATTGTGGGTCGGGTTGTAACCTGACAACTTCTAGCACAGAGGCGCACCGAGAGTGATTATTACAGCAACTCTGTGAACCGCCATAACCTCTATGGTTATCAAATAGTACTCATGGATCCCGGCCTGCGCCGGGATGACGCTAATTTTATATACCTCCGTCATGCCGGACTTGATCCGGCATCCAGAAGCTAGAGTCTGATTGTCGGACTGAAGTCAGACCTACAGGCTATATTTGGGGTTGTGGATCAAATTTTAACCCGACAACTTTTACCACAGAGAGCTGTTATTACAACAATGCCACGACAAGAAAAACAGCACCCGCCCATCCGCAGCTATGTGCTGCGTCAAGGACGGATCACCCCTGGACAGCAGCACGCCTTCGACTCACTCTGGCCACAGTTTGGGATCGAGTTCTCTGGCCAACCGCTCGATCTACCCACCCTGTTTAGCAACTCCAACCCTGTATATCTGGAGATAGGCTGTGGCAACGGTGAGGCGCTGCTACAGATGGCGGCTGCTAATCCCGACCACAACTATATCGGTATCGAAGTACACCGCCCCGGAGTCGGCCACCTGCTGCTGCGGATAGAGGAGCTGGGGATAACCAATATAAGGGTGATCTGCCACGATGCGATAGAGGTGCTCACCCAAGGGGTTGCTACCGCTACTCTAGCTGGAGTCTATCTATTTTTTCCCGATCCGTGGCATAAGAAGAAACACCACAAACGGCGTATCGTTCGACCTGAATTCATAACCGAGTTGGCTCGTACCATCTTCCCCGGTGGGCAGTTCCATGCCGCTACCGATTGGGAGGATTATGCGCTCCAGATGATGGAGCTATTGAGCAGTGCTGAAGATTTCACCAACTGTGCTGGAGAGGGTAGCTTTTCACCCCGCCCAAAGCAGCGCCCTCTGACCAAATTTGAGCAGCGTGGAGAGCGGCTGGGACACGGCATCTGGGATCTAATATTCCGCCGGATATAGCGCCATGCCACTGCTCTCCCTAAACCAGCTCCAGACCATGACACTCAACCCAGTCACTCTGGAGCTACAGCGGGGAGAGTGTCTCACCCTTAGCGGCCCCTCCGGTAGCGGCAAGACCCTGCTCCTGCGTGCCATCGCCGGCCATCCGCACGGTGTAGTAAAGCCGCTCGTA
>CBFDBF010000372.1:0-1592 GCA_965602975.1 uncultured Gammaproteobacteria bacterium
GTCTAGCTTGAGCAGCACTAGTGAGTTTTTGGGGCGGCAGTTGGACTCTCTGGAGAACATTTTAAGCAGGGACAGTTAGGAGCTCATGATTGCGATGAGTTCAAGTTAATTTAAGCAGAGTTTAGGAGTTATCGATGGTGAAGTCGCGCATGAAGAGTGCAGTCTCCCAATACAGTAGCGTTAGCGTAAATTCGGGTGTAGAGGGGGCAACACCCCACCGCCTGGTGCAGATGCTAATGGAGGGGGCATTGGATAAGATTGCTGCGGCCAAGGGTCATATGTTGCGCGGTGAGATGGCCGAGAAGGGACGTTTTATCAGTTGGGCTATCAGCATTATCAGTGGTTTGCAGAGTAGTCTGGATATGGAGGCTGGAGGTGAGATCTCCCATAATCTGGATAGCCTTTATGATTATATGGTGCGTCGTCTGGGAGAGTCGTCAGTATCAGATAACCCGGATATTTTGGATGAAGTGACCTCGCTACTGCTTGAGGTTAAAGGTGCCTGGGATGTTATGCCGGAGAATATAAAAAACGTCTCCTCGGGTGATATGGCATCTAATTTAGGTTAGAATTTTATGTCTGCCGCTACCAATCCCCTACAGCAGATCCTGCAGCTTTCACAGCAGATGTTAAAGTTGGCTGAGGATGATAAGTGGGAGGAGATCGTCGATCTGGATGAGCAGCGCCACCGCCTCATTAGTGCCACTTTCCCGCTTAATGCTGAGCAGCTAGATATCTCATCAGCGGTTACTCTAATTAAGCATATTATGGAGTTAGACGAGAGAGTTACAGCGCTAGGCACCGATGCCAAGCAGAATATGGCCACAGTGCTGAGTGATATACAGAAGGGTCGGCAGGCCACGAATGCCTACCATAAGGTTGGGCGTTAGGTTAGCAGCAACTCCACCACAAACTTACTCCCAAAGTAGGCCAGCATCAGCACCACAAACCCCACTAGAGTCCAGGTCAGAGCTTTGCGCCCACGCCAGCCAAACCGATAGCGCCCCCACAGCAGTCCGCCGAACACCAGCCAGGCCACCATTGATAATATGCTCTTGTGTACCAGCCGCTGGGCAAACATATCATCTAGAAACAGTAGGCCACTAAGCAGGGAGATGGTGAGTAGGAGAAATCCTGCTCCTATCATCTCAAACAGTAGTGCCTCCATTGTCTGCAGTGGTGGCAGGGCACGGACAAAGCCTCCAGGGTGGCCGCTATGCAGATGGTGGTCCTGGATAGCTAGCAGGATCGCCTGTACGCTGGCCATGGTGAGCAGGCTATAGGCTAGGAGTGACACTATAACGTGTATCTGTATGCCCCAAGCGGCATCTGCTGGGAGTAAGCGGGTGGAGGTAAAATGCATCTCCAGGGCGATGGCGATGGCTGCCAGGGGTAGTAGGAGTATACCGAGGTTCTCCACTGGCTTGGTTAGTGTAGAGAGCATCAGTACTAGTACAATGATCCAGGCCACTAGCGAGACGGCATTGAAAAACCCTAGATTGACCCCGGTTGAGACAAATATATTTTGGTAGAGCAGAGCCGCATGTAGCACTGCACCTCCAAGTCCCAGATGTACCCCAGGCCGGCGCGAG
>CBFDBF010000373.1:0-1584 GCA_965602975.1 uncultured Gammaproteobacteria bacterium
GGAGGGCGGCTGGATGGTTTTAGGGTAGATGGAGGCACCATCACCATTGAGGGTGATGGTATGGATAACCGTGGATCTAACCATACTGATCTTATAGCCCGTGCGGTCAAGATCAATGCTGGGGTGTGGGCCAATGACCTGCATGTTACCACCGGGGTCAACCGTGTCAGTGCAGACAATAGCCAGATTACCAAGGAGGCTGCGGCTGGGAGTAAACCTGCAGTTGCGGTAGATGTATCGGCCCTTGGTGGTATGTATGCGGGCAAGATCAGCCTGGTTGGTACCGAGCAGGGTGTAGGGGTACACAATGCTGGAGTTATGGGTAGTAGCGCTGGAGCTATCACCATCTCGGTAGATGGCAAGCTGCAAAACAGCAACAAGATCACCTCAGTAGGCGCGGTTAACATCAAGGCAGACTCTGTCGATAACAGCGGTATTCTGTATGCGCAGGGAGACATTGCACTGGCTCCTGTTAACAACCTGAGCAATGGCGACCTGACCAATAGAGGTGTTATTAATGGGCGCGATACCACTGTAAAGGTTGCTACCCTTAATAACCTTGGTACTGGACGTATCTATGGTGATCATGTCGCTATAGAGGCGACCACCATAAATAATCAGAGTGAGGAGGTTGCCGGGGTAGAGAGCGCACCGGTTATAGCGGCGCGTAACCGGATGGATATTGGTGTGGATACGCTCAATAACAGTGAAGACGCAATCATTTTTAGTGGAGGCAGTCTCCACATCGGTGGAGGGCTGGATGCCAACCGGCAGGCTACAGGCCGCGCCACCAGCATCAACAACATAAGCGCCAGAATGGAGGCGTTGGGCGACTTGGAGATAGATGCCGACACCCTGGTTAATAAACGGACTGACTTTAACATCACCCAGGTTTTAGCCACTGACCTTCCTACCGGGCTGGATCTACTGATGTACGATCCGGCGCTCTATGATTATTGGTGGATTGATGAGACTCATCCTACCGTTTGGCGCAACCATTTTCGTGATCGTTATATCAACCATATATCCAGTATTGCCGGTATCAACATGGATGCTGCCTACCGCAGTGAACTCAGGGCCTTGGTTAATGCCATGCCCTTGAGCCAGTATCAGGACACGATGAATATCTGGCTAAAGCTCATCGACAAGATCAACGCTGAACGCCCAGACTGGATTAACAGTATGGTGCAAGCTCTATCTGGGCAGAGCTACCCACTTAAGAGCTATGATCAACAGTGCCGTGATACTGAATGTGACTATGTTTACTATGTGACTAAGCGGCGTACCGATATGATCGATACCGTAACCAGCAGCTCCCCCAGTGCGACTATTCTGGCTGGTGGCGATGCCAACCTCAATATTGGTGATCTGACCAACCACAACAGCACCATCGAGGCTGGTGGTAACATGGTCATCACCGGAGCCACTCTGGATAACCAAGGGGCAGAGCTCTATCGTAATAGCAACTATCTAACAACTTCCCACTTAATCCATTGGGTTAATCGCGACCACGGTACAACCAGCAGCAGTAGCAGCCAGGGCAGCAGCTCCCGGAAGGCGATCCCCAAAGTCACACCCGTAAAA
>CBFDBF010000374.1:0-1565 GCA_965602975.1 uncultured Gammaproteobacteria bacterium
GGTACCCTAAATATTTACGGCGATTTGCCGCTAACCACTTATAACACCGTCTTTATACCAGAAAAGGGACAAGATTATGCGTTGGTTTCATCTGTTTTTTATCACTATGTTGCTGCTTGGTATTGCCCCTTATGTTGCCGCTGAAGAGGAAGATGAGGTTAAAGAAGAGGGTGCAGAGGTGGAGAAGATGCAGCTCGCCTACTTATCGATAAAACCCTCTCTGGTAGTCAATATTAAGGGGGGAGCCAAATATATACGGTGTGATATTCAATTGATGACCAAAGATGAGACGAATATAGAGGATATTGAGCTATATGCCCCAGCTATACGCCATGAGCTGCTACTGCTGCTGGGTGATCAGATGGGTGAGGAGCTTAAGACCCCTGAAGGCAAAGAGGCACTACGGCAAAAGGCGTTAGCAGCGGTGGCTGGTGTGGTGACGAAGCATACTGGGAAAACAGTTATAGATGACCTCTTTTTTACCAGCTTCTTTGTGCAGTGATAATCAACGTTAAGATTTATATTTAACCTATTGTTTTATATTAAAATTATTCATATATATCTACTTTGGTTCCAGCTTCTACCTGATCAAATAGCTCCAATAGATCACTGTTACGCATACGAATACAGCCATGTGAAAGTGGCTCTCCCATCGGTTCGGAGTCGGGACAGCCGTGAATATATATAAAACGGCGCAAGCTGTCACGGTCGCCTCCACGATTGTGGCCAGACTCTCTTCCACTGAGCCAGATTATCCTGGTAAGAATCCAGTCACGCTGAGGAAATTTAGCCCCCAGTTCTGGAGTATATATCTCCCCGGTAGAACGACGTGCCAGAAATACCGAATTTTCAGGCTCACCCTCCCCTATCTTAATGCGGATGGAGTGCTCTCCCAATGGAGTACAGCCACTCCCCTGCTGCTCTCCTGGACCATTAAGCGCACTGGATATTTGGTAGCTACTCTGGAGTAACTCATCTCTATAGAGTAGAAGACGCTGCCGCTGTAACTCTATCTGAATCCTAGCAGGGGCAGACATGGTTTCGATAAGATTTGTCACCACCGACTAAATGGCAGCTCTATTAGGCTAGAGTTATAGTATCTACTGTCATCTGAGACCTCATCTCCAGCCCAGGCCGGCATATGGAACGACTCCTGCTCTGACTCCAGCTCGATCTCGGCTACCACCAAACCGCTATTTTTGCCTGTAAACAGATCTAAATCCCAGGTATGACCACCACACTGCACTTGAAAACGGCTCTTTTCGATACATGGCTGCAGGGCGAGCTGCTGCAGGATCTCCTCTGCATCCGCCAGTGGAATCTCATACTCAAACTCCGTCCGACGGATACCGACATTAGCCCCTTTGATGTTTAAATGAGCGCGGCCATCGGCGATACGCACCCGGACAGTGGCATTTTTACCCCGAGCGAGATACCCCTGTACCAACTTCGACTCTGCGACCACATGCTCCCGCCAAAGCTCATTCTTCACCAGGAATTTGCGTTCGATTTCAATCCCCATTCCGCTAACTATTTCTGTTGCCAGCTACCGGCCGAATTTTGAT
>CBFDBF010000375.1:0-1538 GCA_965602975.1 uncultured Gammaproteobacteria bacterium
AATCAGTGCCAGGCCAGCAATAATGCGCAAGGTGCGATCGATACCACCAATATTCTTTTTCATAACTTATCTCCTATTCCAAAAAAAACCGATTTAATTAAACCGACAATAATACTAGGCTATTGTCGGTTGGTGTGTCTGTGACTATGTCACACACCTTGCGTCACTTTTGCTTGCAGCAGTTTTGGGTTGAGCAGCTCTACTGCGCCACGGGTTACTAGAATAAGCCCATGGCTCTCAAAGTCCTTCAAAATACGGCTTACCACCTCACGGGAGGTGCCAAGATCTGAGGCGATCACTTGGTGGGTTATCTCTATTCTCTCTTGTCCAGGTTGGAAGCGTTGCAGCAGATAGTCCGCGATGCGTCTATCCATCCGGCGAAATACTACCTCCTCAACCAGGCTGATGATGTCTCCCATACGTTGCGCCACTAGGCCAAACAGATAGTCACGCCAGATGGGTGACTCTGCTATCCACTGCCGGATATGTGCAGCAGGGATAACGGCTGCCTCTACGCTATCTTCGCAGACGGCAAAGGCTGGAAATGGGGCGTGGCTGAGGATGCAGGAGGCGGTCAGGATGCAGCTTTCACTCTGTCCTATCCTATAGAGTGTAATCTCTCGTCCACTCTCACCCAGTTTATAGACACGGGCTGTACCACTTAGCACTAGTGCTAAATGTACACACTCTCGCCCCTCGTGGCAGACAAACTGTCCAGGTTCCATATTTGCAAGAGAGGCAGCTTGAAAGAAGCGGTCACGTAGAGTCTCTTCGACCGTGGTGAGAAAGCCAAAGTCGTTCAGTATCCTCTCTTGTACAGTATTGTCGGTTATCACTATCTATATACCTCGCGAGGGCAGTGTAAACGAAAAACGGCGTGTTGTGCTGTCGGAATCTTGCCTTAGTCTAGATTAAATTTGAGTCAATACTCTGACGCTGCTTCACTGTAGCTCTCTAATTCATTGATAATAGTGTATAAAATCTTTTATTTCCTACTGGCACGTCAATTGCACAATAAGTTACACAGAATAAACAGGGGTGTAGCTGATGGCCGCAGAGAAACTGGATGAAGATCTAGACCTTGGGATAGAGCAGGAGGGTGGATCTAAAAAGAAGTTGATTATTATTATAGCGGCAGCTGTTTTAGTGCTGGCTTTGGGGGGTGGTGCCGCTTGGTTTTTACTCTCAGGTGATGATGAGGAGAAGGATGCAGATGCTGATGGCACTGAGACTGAGCAGGTTGAGGGGCAGGAGGATGCAGATGCAGAGAAGCTGCCACCGCTCTACTACACTATGGAGCCGGTTTTTGTAGTTAATCTCCCTCCAGGTAGTGATGCCAAGATGTTACAGATTGGGGTAAATATCATGGTGCGCCAGCCGGAGTTACTGGATTTTCTCAAGTTGAATGATCCAATGATTAGGCATCAGCTACTTAACATCTTTAGCACTCAAGATTCAGCAACTCTGCGTGATAGGGCAGGCAAGGATAAACTGCAGGCAGATGTGTTGGCAGAGCTACAGCGAATTGTGCAGGATAG
>CBFDBF010000376.1:0-1532 GCA_965602975.1 uncultured Gammaproteobacteria bacterium
AGCCACCGATTGGATATGGATGGACCTCAACCTGAACGTTATTGAAGCCATAGGAAGCGGCATCAACCCGTTATCTCTGCGGATATACGAATTCAGTTCAGGCACGACATCCTGGAGCGAGCTGGAGGTGGGGGATGGCCTGGCTGCTGTGTTGCAGACCGCAAACCACACCCTGCTGTACGATTTGGGGCCACGCTTTTCTCACCGTTTTGATGCTGGTTCAGCGGCGGTGGTGCCGTTTCTACGGAAGCGGGGGATTACCCAGGTTGACCGGATCATTGTTAGCCACGGTGATATGGATCATCAGGGTGGATTGCAGAGCACCTTGGAGTACCTGCAACCGGAGCTGCTACTGAGTGGTGAGCCGGGTCGTATCAGGGGTCATCCGGCATCTCCTTGCTCTACACCGGAGCAGTGGAGTTGGGATGGGGTCGAGTTTGAGATACTCCACCCGACATTGGGGCATAGCTGGCGTGGAAATAATGCCTCATGTGTCCTCCGGGTGGCCAATGGGGCGGGTACTATTCTGCTGCCGGGGGATATCACCCGGAGGGTAGAGGCTAAACTGGTGGCAGCGGTTGGTAAGAGGCTGGATGCAGATGTTGTTGTAGTGCCACACCACGGGAGCAAGAGTTCATCGTCTCCCGAGTTTATCCGTCGGGTCAGCCCAATCTATGCGCTGGCCTCTACCGCTTATCGCAGTCGTTACGGTTTTCCCCAGAGTGATGTGGTGGAGCGCTGGGAGCAGGCTGGGGCTATCCTATTGTCTAGTGCAGATAGGGGGGCGATTGAGTTTCGTCTGGCTGCCAGTGGGGAGTTTCCGCTGCCACTTATGTATAGTCAATTGGCGCAGCGTTACTGGATGAAGTGAGCCATATCACACTCCGTATAGCTGAGCCTTTACACCGCTCTTTGGTAATCGCTGCAGATACAGTATGATGGCGGCTGGTGCTCATCCTTAAGGAAAGCTGAATATGTATGAATTGGTGAAGGCTGGTGGCTGGCTCATGCTGCCGATCATTCTCTGCTCGATAGTCGCACTGGCGATAATTGCCGAGAGGCTCTGGGCCCTACGGCGCAAGCGGGTTTTGCCGGTGAATCTGGTGGCTCGTGTATGGCAGATGCATCGCAACAACAAGTTGACTCCATCCCATATAACCACTATTAAAGATGGTTCGCCTCTGGGAAGTATGCTGGCTGCTGGGTTGCTAAATCGCAAACATTCGCGTGAGGTGATGAAGGAGGTAATAGAGGAGGTTGGGCGGCAGGTTGTACATGAGCTAGAGCGCTACCTAAATACGCTGGGGACTATCGCCTCTATTACTCCGCTGCTAGGTCTTCTCGGTACCGTTATCGGTATGATTAAGGTGTTCTCTGCCATTATGGAGGCCGGTGTGGGTAATCCTGGGGTGTTGGCTGGAGGTATATCAGAGGCATTGATTACTACGGCTGCGGGGCTATCGGTAGCTATTCCAGCCCTGATGTTCTATCGCTATCTGCGTGGCAAGGTAGAGAAGCTGGTGATTATGATG
>CBFDBF010000377.1:0-1527 GCA_965602975.1 uncultured Gammaproteobacteria bacterium
TTCCGCCATACCGAACAGATCGCTCTGTCCAGCATCCTGCGATGCGTTATACTGCTCCGCCATCTTAAGGGCAATAGGCAGATGAGCCATAAGAGTGGCACGATTCTCCCCCATGGTGTCCATCGCCCCGGAGCGGATCAACGCCTCCAATACCCGACGATTGGCCTTGCGCAGATCAATGCGATGACAAAAATCAAACAGGTCGGCAAACTTTCCACCCTCCTCCCGTACTGCAACAATCCCGGCTATTGCCGCTTCACCCACCCCCTTGAGCGCCCCCAAACCATAGACCACCTGACCCTCTCCAACAGCTACAAACTTGTGGTTTGAGTAGTTTATATCCGGGGGCCTAACCTCAAGCCCCATGGATCGACACTCATCGATCATGGTAACCACCTTATCGGTATGATCCATATCGGCAGAGAGCACAGCTGCCATAAATGCAGCGGGATAGTGCGCCTTGAGCCAGAGGGTTTGATAGGAGACAACGGCATAGGCGGCGGAGTGGGATTTATTGAAACCGTATCCGGCAAACTTCTCCATCAGATCAAATATACGGGTTGCGACGCCCTCCTCTACCCCCTGCTCCTGCGCACCATGACGGAAGATCTCACCCTGCCTAGCCATCTCTTCATGCTTCTTCTTGCCCATAGCGCGCCGCAGCAGATCGGCAGCCCCCATGGTAAAACCTGCCAACACCTGAGCAATCTGCATCACCTGCTCTTGATAGAGGATGACAACTTATGTCGGCTCTAGTACCTACTCCAGTTCAGGATGGGGATACACCACCTTCTGCTCGCCATGATTACGGGCAACATAATCGTCCACCATGCCCGCCTCCAGCGGCCCCGGTCGATAGAGCGCCACCAGCGCGATAATCTCATCGAAGCTATCTGGCTGCAGCCGCTTAATAAGATCCTTCATACCGGATGACTCCAGCTGAAATATGGCGGTAGTTGCAGCGCTCTTTAAAAGCTTGAATACAGCCAGATCATCCATTGGTATCTTATTTATATCTAATGCAGCTTCACCCCTGGATAGACGCTCCCGATTGATGGTATCCATAGCCCAATCAACAATAGTCAAGGTGCGCAGACCGAGAAAATCGAACTTGACCAGACCTACCGCCTCAATATCATCCTTATCCAGCTGAGTGACCAGATTGTCACCCCCAGGCTCGCAATAGAGTGGGGTGAAGTCGGTCAACACGGAGGGGGCGATAACTACCCCTCCGGCATGTTTGCCGGCATTACGTGTCAGCCCCTCCAATTTTTGCGCCATATCGATCAGCTCAGTTACCGCCTCATCATCACGATACTCAGCATATAGCTCCTCACTCTCCTGTAGAGCCTTCTCTAGAGTTATACCCAGATCAAACGGAATCAACTTGGCAATACGATCGACAAAACCATAAGCGTGTCCCAGCACACGCCCGACATCACGCACCACCGCCTTAGCCGCCATCCTGCCGTAAGTTATAATCTGGGAGACCGCATCCCGACCATAGCGGTCAGCTACATAATCGAT
>CBFDBF010000378.1:0-1526 GCA_965602975.1 uncultured Gammaproteobacteria bacterium
TTATTGGGCTTCTCAAGCGCATGGATGCCAAACATGAATTGATAGAGGTGCCCTATAGCCAATCACTCTATAGCACTGGGTGAAAAGTTGCAGCGCTTGCGTTACAGTGGAGCCCATAAACTAACAGTATGCAAGAGAACCACTATGGTCGACTATCTGCTTGCCCCATCTATCCTCTCCGCCGACTTTGCCCAACTGGGGGTCGAGGTGGATCGAGTACTGGCCGCCGGTGCCGATATTGTCCACTTTGATGTGATGGACAACCACTATGTACCCAACCTGACCATCGGCCCGCTGGTCTGCTCGGCACTGCGTAAACACGGGGTGAGTGCGCCGATAGATGTCCACCTGATGGTAGAGCCGGTAGATCGTATAGTCCCAGACTTTGCTGCTGCCGGTGCCAGCTATATAACCTTCCATCCGGAGGCGAGCCGCCACCCCCATCGCACCCTGCAACTGATCCGTGACAGTGGCTGCAAGGCAGGACTGGTATTCAATCCAGCCACCTCGTTATCGCATCTGGAGAGCGTGCTGGAGCTGGTAGATATGGTATTGATTATGTCGGTCAACCCAGGTTTTGGTGGACAGAGCTTTATCCCATCTGCTCTGGATAAGATCCGCCAACTACGCCAGATGATCGACGCCTCTGACCACTCTATCCGCCTGGAGGTAGATGGTGGGATCAAGGCGGATAACATCGCCACAGTTGCGGCAGCAGGAGCAGATACCTTTGTCGCTGGCTCCGGGATCTTCGGTCAAGGCAGAGAGAGTGATCCCAACCGCTATGACAGCATCATCCAGGATATGCGTAGCGCTCTGGCTACGGTTTGACTGGAATAGTGGCGTAGATTAATATTCTCCCCACCCTAACCCTCCCCACCAGTGGGGAGGGGATAGTAAAGATGAAGCACCCAGAACCAAAATGGATAGAATATGCGGCTCTCAACCCACAATCAGAGACTAAAGATAGGCGGACGATGGCGCTGGTAACTCCGGCCCGTAGTACCCGTGGTTTATCTAAAATCTTTTTGTGGAGAGCAATATGACCCCCGAACAGTTCACCGCCCTGAAAGCAGAGGGCTATAACCGTATCCCTGTAATGCGTGAGGTTCTAGCCGACCTCGACACCCCGCTGAGCATCTATCTAAAACTGGCCTCTGGCCCCTACTCCTACCTGTTTGAGTCGGTACATGGTGGTGAGAAGTGGGGCCGCTACTCCATCATCGGGCTACCGTGTCGCACTCTGTTGCGGGTAGACAACCATGAGGTCAGCATAGAGCACGCTGGTGAAGTGGTCGAAAGCCACACGGTGGATGACCCGCTGGCCTTTATCGAGGAGTTTCAGGCGCGTTATAACGCTGCCGAGATCGATAACCTGCCCCGCTTTAGCGGCGGACTGGTGGGCTACTTCGGCTATGACACCATCCGCTATATAGAGCCAAAGCTGGCTAACTGCCCCAACCCGGACACCATCGGTAGCCCCGACATCCTGCTTATGGTCTCCGATGAGGTGGTGGTATTCGACA
>CBFDBF010000379.1:0-1515 GCA_965602975.1 uncultured Gammaproteobacteria bacterium
CTTGGTTCCATCCCGATCCATGCTGGTCAGCAGGATCTCTCCAGCCCCATATTCGACCATCTTCTTGGCCCACTCCACCGCATCCAGCCCGGTCGGCTTACGCCCACCGTGAGTGAAAATCTCCCACTTGAGTGGCTCGCCCTCGCCACTCACCTGCTTGGCATCTATCGCCACCACGATACACTGCGAACCGAAGCGGTCAGTCACCTCCTGCACAAACTCTGGATTAAACACCGCCGCCGTGTTGATCGCCACCTTGTCGGCTCCAGCATTTAGCATCCGCAGCACATCAGCAGCAACCCGAATGCCACCGCCCACGGTCAGCGGGATAAACACCTCACTCGCCACCTGCTCTACCACATGCACCATGGTCTCACGGTCATCCGAGCTGGCGGTTATATCGAGAAAGGTGATCTCATCCGCCCCCTCCTCATTATAGCGACGCGCTACCTCTACCGGATCACCAGCATCGCGGATATCTACAAACTTCACCCCCTTGACCACACGGCCAGCATCTACATCAAGACAGGGGATGATCCGTTTAGCTAACATAACATTACGACTTCAAACTATCCGCAAGCTGCTGACCTGCGGCAAAATCGAGACTGCCCTCATAAATAGCTCGACCGGTTATGGCGGCAGTTATATTACTGCTATCGGCCTCACACAGGAGACGAATATCGTCAATGTTGGTGATCCCGCCCGAGGCTATAACCGGAGTAGTGATAGCGTTGGCCAGTGCTGCGGTCGCCTCTACATTGACTCCGCTGAGCATGCCATCCCGCCCAATGTCGGTATAGACAATGGCGCTGACCCCATCATCTTCAAACCGGCGAGCCAACGTCACTACCTCTTGGTCAGTTATCTCAGCCCACCCTTTTATCGCCACCATTCCATCTTTTGCATCCAGCCCGACGATAATATGGCCGGGGAACGCCTTGCAGGCACGGGCGACAAACTCCGGCTCCTCTACCGCCTTGGTGCCAATAATACAGTAGCTCACGCCCGCATGTAGATAGGCCTCTATGGTCGCCTCATCGCGAATACCACCCCCCACCTGAATTGGCAAATCCGGGTAGTCTCTGGCGATAGCTCGAATCACCTCACCATTCACCGGCTCTCCGGCAAAGGCACCATTAAGATCTACCAAATGAAGACGGCGTGCGCCCGCCGCTGCCCAGCGTCCAGCCACCTCTACCGGGCTATCCGAGAATAGCGTGTCATCCTCCATACGCCCCTGACGCAGGCGGACACAGGCTCCATCTTTTAGATCAATTGCAGGTATCAACAGCATAACTATACATTCCAATTAAGAAAGTTTTTTAGCAGACGCAACCCCATGTCGGCACTCTTCTCTGGATGAAACTGAGTGGCAAACAGGTTCTCTTGAGCTAATGCACTAGTAAAGGTAACGCCATAATCGGTAGCTCCAGCGGTCAACTCACCCTCTACCTGATCGACATAGTAGCTATGGACAAAATAGAAGCGACTCCGATCTGGAATGCCCTGCCATAG